>NZ_LGSU01001263.1 GCF_002260545.1 Hydrocoleum sp. CS-953
TTGGCGTTTGTCAGTTTTTGCTACCTTCATTTGTTCTAACAACTCCCGTTGTTTTGGCCCTTGGTTTGCTCCCTTGAGTGGATGCTGACAAAATATTAACGAAAACCTCCCCATCTCTCCAATAGGTGCAAATATACCTAACTATTTATCATTTTTTCAACTGCACCCCATCTTTCAATATCGGATTAATATCAAACCAAGACCCTTCATCATCTTGGTATTCATAGACAAACATACTCCGAATCAGCCTTTGATATCCATCATCACCTGTAACTTTTTGAGTTTTTGCTACTTGGCGCAACAACTCCCACTCTTCATCTTCCACTGCCAGAATACGTTCATTGCGAAAATTTTGAACTACCTTGTCAAGACTATCACGGGAAATAGGCAACTTTTTTTCCTTTTTAATCGCTTCATTAAGCAGTCGCAATACATTCCTGACATGACCCCCACTCATCTGACATAAATGATCTAGAGTTTCCGCACTGTCAAAAATTTCCGTGATTTTCTTTAGACGTTGTTCTGGCTCCAAATTGGGAAATGCTCTTGCTAAAACTAATTGCCTCAGTAGTGCCATTCCTTCTCCACAGTTGTTACCATCCTGCAACTGTATGGAAACCATTGGCAATACTTTGGCAGGATTCTTGAACCTTTGAATTAAAGTACCATAGTCATTGGAAAATCGCAGTGCTAGAGGCAGAGTATAAATTACATGACAATGGAGACCTGTTAGTTGTTCGCCGCGATCGACAAATAGATATTCTGGTTGAGGACGCCCCCAGGGTTTTGGGGAACTATCTACTTTATCCAGGTTGTCAACTATAACTACTAATCCATTTTTGCCATGCTGCTTCAGCTTTTCGTGAGCAGGTTCGAGCAATTCTTGGTTAATAGTTTCAATAATTCCATTGGTGCGAGGTCCGAGATAGTCTCGGAGTTTGCTGCGAAGTT
Source organism: Hydrocoleum sp. CS-953 (assembly GCF_002260545.1). Classification (GTDB taxonomy): domain Bacteria; phylum Cyanobacteriota; class Cyanobacteriia; order Cyanobacteriales; family Microcoleaceae; genus Trichodesmium. The sequence goes on from NZ_LGSU01001263.1 coordinate 952, forward strand.
GGGGACTAGATTTTGCTTTGGCAGTTATTTTGCCTATTCCCAAGGCGACGAATTCTAGTCCTTCTTCGTCAACCGTGACTTGACCAACTCCAGGTACACCTAATTCTGCTGAAGCAGAAATATCTAGTTCCGTCTGTAGTAGTTTGCTTACTCCATCAAGTAGACCTTTTAATCCTTTTGGCTCCTCTAATTTAACCTTTTCTAATGTTTCTAAACTTTCGCTGACTTGTCGCGCTATAGTTAGAAGAATATCACTGACATCTATATCCCCCATTTCTAGGTCTTTGTCTGACTCGAAATAGATGACGTGAAAGCCTTCTTCTTCTAATTGTTGCTTGAGTCGCCAGAGTTCGGTTGATTTCCCACAACCAATATGTCCGGTAAATAGTTGACAGGTGGGTTCGTCGGGAGACCACATAGCGATATTGTCTTTGAGGTCTTCAATTATTTGTCCTCCCCGTACTGAGGAGAAGTCAATGTAATATTTTTGCTCAATTTCGTGGTTATCTTGGAATAAAGCTTTACCAGGGTTTGTTGCCTGAAAAAAGGCTTTAACATTTACAGCCATAATATTTTATATAAATGTACTTCTATATTTTAGATTAAAAAGAGGCAACAGGGGGAATTAATTGAGTAGTATCGGTATAAAAAAGCAGAGAAACCGGGTTTGTATCAAATTCCCTTGTAGGGACGTTCGCATTTTTGTTATGCAACGTCCCTACCATTGACCCCCGATAAACCCGGTTTCTTGTTACTCCGATTTTTCGCGAACCGGAGAAACCGGGTTTGTATCAAATTCCCTACAATACTAACATTGACCCCTGACAAACCCGGTTTCTTGTTACTCCAATTTTTCGCGAACCGGAGAAACCGGGTTTGTATCAAATGCCCTACAATACTACCATTGACCCCCGACAAACCCGGTTTCTTGTTACTCCGATTTTTCGCGAACCGTAGCAAGCGGATTTGATATAACTTAATGAAAAGCGCTTAAAAACGGGAATACCAGGCACGGGAGCAAGATGCTCCCACTGGTAACTGACAACTGAAATAACTCACTGCTCGATCGCCGATCCGTAAATTTGCCAAAGCTGAATCATATTATCTTCTGCCACACTTACAAGTTGCTGACTATCAGGACTAAAAACAATTGCACCATAACCTTTGATACTCCTCAATAATTTTCCACTGCCAACATCCCACAGATTAATCTTGCCATCCTCACTACTGCTAGCAAGAATTTTCCCATCCGGACTAATAGCGATCGCCTTAATTGCCTGAGAATGTTTTTCTAGACTGTGACGGACTTGCCAGGTTTCTACATCCCAGACTAAAATCTTACTTTCTCCCCGCATCGCATGAGCAATAGTTTGCCCATCCTGACTAAAAGCGATCGCCTCTATTCGTTGATTATTATTTGTACTGGGTATAGACAGATTTTTCAAGAGTTGCCCCTGGGCGACATTCCAAAGACGAATATATCTCGGTCCTCCACTGGTTGCCATCCGTATACCATCAGCACCAAAAGCAATAGGTTGAGTACCATTCATTGTATGTAGTAGTCGCCCTGTGTAAATATCCCACAATTTCATCCCGCGAGCTTCACTGCATCCTACTACTGCTCTGCCATCAGCAGTGAAACCCACAGCAGTCACTACGTCAGAATGCAAAAAACTGGTGAGCATTTCTCCTGTAGGAAGATCCCACAATTTTACTGTACCATCTACACTTCCACTTGCTAAGGTTTTGCCATCTGGACTAATTGCTACTGAGCGCACATTGGCGGTATGACTTGATAAAGTATCTAGTAGTTTGCTACTTTCTAAGTTCCATAATTGAATATCTTTTCCTCTGCTAGTGGCTAATATTTTGCCATTAAAAGCGATCGCTACAGGTAAAGAAGAATCTGGTTGCTGATTAGATAAGGACCGAACTAACCTAGGTGCAAGTACAATATCGTTACTAATATCTGGCTGTATTTCTGGTTCTGAATTTCCGGGAATAGCAGTTTCCGGTGATAATGTTTGAGCATTTGCTGCTGTTGTTGGTTGGCGTGAAGTTTGGGGTGGTCTTGTTATTTGTGTTGTTGTATTTTCTGTATTTTCTGTTGTTGGTTGGCGTGAAGTTNTGTTGTTGGTTGGCGTGAAGTTTGGGGTGGTCTTGTTATTTGTGTTGTTGTATTTTCTGTATTTTCTGTTGTTGGTTGGCGTGAAGTTTCATTAGTAGCAAAAGAAACTGTTTCTTGACTTTCTGTCGCCGAATTTTCTGGCACAATTACATTGGCTCTAATTTGTTGATTTGTATCATAACCTTTGTCTGTCAAAAATTGACGCAAACTGGCAAAATATTCTGAGCGATCGCTACCTTTATATACCTTTTCTATTAATTTCCAGCCATCTTCTTTTTCGCCTAACATATATTTATTTGCTAGGTAAGCAGCCAAAACTCCTTTAACATTTTGGTTTTGATTTGAACGCCTGTAAAATTCTAGCCAAATTTCTGAGGCGCTGGTATTTATTTGTGCTGGATATTTCTTAGTTACATCTAATATTTCTCCTTGACGATACTGCCAGATACGGACCGGAAATACTGAATCATTTATATCAGAAAATACATTAGCAAATCTACTATCAAAACTTTGAAATTCTGGAAGATTATCATTATCTAAATCTTTGAGTCGATAATTAATATTCCCCCAGTAATGGCGCAGCATAGTATATTTATTTTCTGTAGGTTCATAACGATAAATCAAGGAATAAGTACCGCCTGCAAATGGAACATTACTATTATTTATTGTGAATAAATCTATCAATACCTCGGATTCTCCGTTGCCATCTAAATCTAGTAATTGTACTTTAACAAATCTACCTGCTAATACTGCAGTTGTACTGTCAGATTCACCTGCCAAAGATTTTACTGGTACTGGTTTATTTAAAATAATTTCTCCACTTCTGATAATTTTCAGACGTAGATCGCTGACTAAATCTGTATTATTTGCTTGTTCATAAATAATTTCTGCCTGTAAATTACCATTAGCAAATCTTTCTACTATTCCAGGTGGATTTGTATTTTCTGTAGCAGTTGGTTCGGGATTTTCTGAGTTAGAATTTTCTCTAGTATTTGTTACTTCTGTAGTGCTTTGTGAACTTGTATTTTCTGTAGAAGTTGTTTCGGGATTTTCTGAGTTAGAATTTTCTCTAGTATTTGTTACTTCTGTACTTCTTTGTGAATTTGTATTTTCTGTAGAAGTTGCTTCAGGATTTTCTGAGTTAGGATTTTCTCTGGTTATTGTTACTTCTGTAGTGCTTTGTGAATTTGTACTTTCTGTAGAAGTTGGTTCGGGATTTTCTGAGTTAGGATTTTCTCTATTTTTTGTTACTTCTGTAGTCTGGTTCGGTAAAGTCGCAGTGGTTGTTGAACGACTATTTTTAGAAAAATTTGCAATATATTCTGAGGGAACTTTAGCAACTACTTCATCATTATTTTTTTGATTATTGGCAATAGCTTGACAGAGAAAAGTAGCTACATCTGAGCGAGTAGCATCTTGATTAGGATTAAGCTGCCTAACATTTGGATAATTAACAACAATACCTTTTTCTGTTGCTGCTGCAATAGCTTTTTTTGCATCTTCAGGAATTGCTTCTGCATCGTCAAAAAAATTGTTTAAATTCTTTTCTGAAGATGAACTTGCTTGATAATTTAAACCTCCACTTAAAGCCGTCAAAACTTGCCAGCGTGTAATCTTGAGAGTCGGGTTAAAAGCTTTACCAATATATGCCGATAGAAAACCCATTTCATAAGATTTTTGAATAGCATTATAAGCCCAATAGTCTTGAGGAATATCTACAAAATTAATCGAATCCCGCACAAGTTTTGTATCTGGAAAAGCCTTAATAATTATTGCAGCAAATTCGGCTCTAGTTACAGGCGCATTAGGGCGAAAATTTTGATTTTTTTCGTCGCCAGATATTATTTTTTTGTCTAATAAACTATTAATACAAGCTTGAGCAAAATGATTTTCAATGTCTTGTAAGGTTGTTTCCGCAAGTGCTGATGTAATTTTTTTGCGGTTAAATAATTCTGGGGTAATTATGGTACTTAACCCTACGAACAAAGCAAGTATAGAATGCCACTTATAAATTTTAATCATTAATATTCCTCCACCAATTCTGATAAAAGTCAAAAGTCAAAAGTAATCTCTGACCCAAAAATAAACTCTCCCTTTTAAGAAAGTTAAAAGTTAAAAGTCAAAAAAATTTAACTTCAGTATTTCAAGTCTCTGACTGTAGCGTTCGGTACTGTTTGGCTCCACGATATGTTTCGGAGCATTCCGTCAGGAAAAAACTAAGTTCCGACCCAGAAGGCTAACTGATAACTGAAGAAAACCTTTAACTACAGATTGATAATTTCTTATTTTACTCCCTTTATTATGCTTTGACTAAATAAAATTACATTTAGTTCCCTTTTCATTACAAGAAGGAAGGAGGAATAAGGTTAATTTCAACAAGAATTACAAACCGAATTAATACCAAGCGTGATAAATGTTTATTACATAAGCTAGGGACGTTGCATACAACCTCTGTACGGAAGGATAAATAAGGCTTTAGTTCTCTAGCAAAGAAGGGGTAAATATTGAAAAAAAGGGGGAAATGGTGTGGGGTTTTGGTCATTTCAGTTATCAGTAACCTCTGGCTGTTTGCGCAGCATGACCTAGGAAACCCAGAGGCTTGGAATAATGAACTTTTATCTTTTCATTCCCTTAAAATGGGAGGATTTGAACCTCTTTTTTTGGTAACAAAACCCCCTACCCTTTGCTATTAGCTAAGGATTGACATCCTTAGCCTGATTAAAACTTTAATATTGAGTTTATAAACCGTCTTTTAAGTGAGTTAACATAGGAATATTTGTCTATTTATTTTTATTCATTTCAACACTTTTTTATCTTTGTTCCCCACATTTGATCTATAGTAATAAATTTATAGTTTTTCTCCAGTAAAACAGGAATTATTTCTGTAACACTTTTGGCAACATCCTGACCGCCAGAACATCCATCATGCAAAACAATAATCGAACCATTAGATGTTTGCTGAACTACTCGATTAACAACTACTGAAATTCCTGGTCTAACCCAATCTACAGGTACTACAGTCCACATCACAGTTCTATATTCCCATTCCTTTAATAATTTGAGAGTTTGAGGTGTAGCTATGCCATTAGGAGGACGAACATCAAAAATTGATTGTGGTGCTAATCCACAGGCTTTATTAATAGAAAGTTGCGTTTTTTCTAAACTAGATTTAAGTTGAATAGGAGTTAGTTTAGGAAATGAAATATGTTCGTAGCCATGCAAACCAATCCAATGACCTTTCTCATATATTGCTTTAGTTACTTCTGGATAACTGTCTACACATATTCCTAATAAAAAAAAGTTTGCTTTAATCTGATACTTATCTAAAACTTCTAATAATTGAGGTGTATATTCTGGGTGAGGTCCGTCATCGAAGGTAAGAGTAATTTCTGGTTTTTGTGTGTTTCCTTGCCATAAACAATTGGGAAAAGAAAATTTTAATATTGGATGTAAAATCGGAAGTAAAGGTGCTAATGCCATATAGAAAAATCTAATTTTTTGCTTTTAAATTATATCATATAAAATTTAGGAAATAAGTGGAAATTTATTAGCTCCCCATTCCGCACCGAAAAAATATTCTCGCTTAAATAGCTATATAATTTTTAGGTGTTGGTGATGCGTGGCTATGATTTTTCTGGCATTCTAGAAACCGGGTTTGTGTTAGATGCCGATAAATAGTGAAATTTGTCTCCAACAAACCCGGTTTCTTATAACAGCTCTTTAGATTTCATAGCTCGGTTCACCAACACCAATTTTTATTATGGCTCATTAATGAGACTTGATGAGGACTTAGGCATAACCACCACATCTTGTAGGGGTGATTTCCGTGCCGGAATGCTCCTAATTACGCGAATCACCCCTACAGATAGCGTATAATTCGACATTTTGCGTAAGTCCTATTGATATTAGAGATTACTTTTAGCTTTTGACTTGCGTATAGCGCTATAACAGGAATGGGTTTGGAGACCAAACCCCTACTCCTAATTTCTGGGGGTTGGATGGAACTCCCCATGCTCCCCGACTCCCTAACTTTCAAAGGGCGTACCAAAAACCTGCGTCCAATAATGATTGGCGTTAACGCTACCAGTATCCTCCTCCAAGAAATAGTAACCAATACCAATTTCTTCCAAATTAGGGTTGAGAATATTAGCACGATGTCCGTCGCTACCCATCCACGCTTCTACTACTGCTTCCGGTGTCTGTTGCCCGGCAGCAATATTTTCTGCCCAAGCTGAAAAGTCATATCCTGTAGCTGCAATACGATCGCCTGCGGAGGAACCATCTAATCCGGTATGCTCGAAAAAGTCTAGTTCTGCCATATTTTCGGAGTGAGTTTGTGCTGCCTGATTTAACAGTGGATCTGCACTCAGGGGATCTAAACCCAACTGAGTACGCTCTTGGTTGGTAAGTGCGACGACTCTATCTATAAAATCTTGACTATCTGGTTCAGTTCCAATATTGGAATTACCTTCAAATACGAAATTGGCACTACTGAGACTACCCACAGATATGTTATTTACTTGAGCGATCGCTTCTCCAGTTAGACTATCAATAATTAGAGTGTTTTGCTGACTATCACCACTACTTTCTAAACTAATGTTGTCTACACCATCGGGTAGCTGAATTAGATCGATGCCATTTTCAAAATCAGCTATTTCATCAATACCTGCACCAATTTCTAAGACAAAGACATCGCTCCCCTCTCCACCAGTGAGAGTATCTTCCCCTAAACCACCAATGAGAGTATCATTGTCACGATCGCCAAACAAAACATCGTTACCTGCATCCCCAAAAAGAGCGTCATTATTTTTGCCTCCAAATAAAGTGTCAGCACCATTTCCTCCTCTAACAACATCATTTTCGCGATCGCCACGAACTAAGTCATCACCGCCACCACCGTCTACCGAGTCATTGTCTTTCCCTCCAAATAAAGTGTCAGCACCATCTCCACNCCACTACTTTCTAAACTAATGTTGTCTACACCATCGGGTAGCTGAATTAGATCGATGCCATTTTCAAAATCAGCTATTTCATCAATACCTGCACCAATTTCTAAGCCAAAGACATCGCTCCCCTCTCCACCAGTGAGAGTATCTTCCCCTAAACCACCAATGAGAGTATCATTGTCACGATCGCCAAACAAAACATCGTTACCTGCATCCCCAAAAAGAGCGTCATTATTTTTGCCTCCAAATAAAGTGTCAGCACCATTTCCTCCTCTAACAACATCATTTTCGCGATCGCCACGAACTAAGTCATCACCGCCACCACCGTCTACCGAGTCATTGTCTTTCCCTCCAAATAAAGTGTCAGCACCATCTCCACCATTAAGACTATCTTCGCCCCGGTTTCCCATAATTACCTCTGAGTCTGAAGATCCTGTAATTAGATCGTTGCCACCAAGAGCTGCTAACCCATCGGGAAAATCAGCTAGTTCTCCAAAGGAGAGAGCTATAATGTCAGCATTATCGCTGGCGAGTAAATTATTTCCATTAGGAGTAAGTTCGTTTTCCATTTGTTAGATCCTCTAAAAAATTTCTTTAACTTATACAAGATTTACAATGAGATACGAAAAACTAGGTTTGAGATTGCTTTCCGTTCCGGACTGCTCCACAAACCCTGTTAGTCGCAATGACACAAATACCTTGTACTGTGTAAGTCCTATAGAAGCCATTTGGTATCTCCAGAAAATAGGTCATCAGGAGAAGCAATTGATAATTTATGGGTAAGAATTGATTGGATTTTGGCAGATATCTAATACACCCCATCTCCTTCACTCCCCATCACCCCATCACCCCACCTC
>NZ_LGSU01001264.1 GCF_002260545.1 Hydrocoleum sp. CS-953
CTATAAGAACAATATTCATTTTTTTGTGTTAATGTAAAATGTGAAAAATAAAGTCAAAAAACTAACTAAATGAATATAGCTGTTGTCTAAAAAACAACGGATAAAAGACAAAAGAAAAACAGGGAAAATTAACATCAACCAAATTAGTTAGAAAACAACTCAGTGAAACATTATTAGTTTAGTAAAGCTTGACAAATAAAAGCGCCATAACAAAATGATTCCTCAAAAATTGCAACTAAAAAATTTCCTCAGTTATCACGAAGTAACTCTAGATTTTACAGGTCTGCACACTGCCTGTATTTGCGGACCTAACGGTGCAGGAAAATCTTCTCTACTAGAAGCGATCGCCTGGTCAATATGGGGAAATAGTCGTGCTGCTACTGAAGACGATATTATCAGTCTGGGAGAAAAGGAAGTACGGGTAGATTTTACATTCTCCACCCACGGTAACATTTACCGTGTTATTCGTGGTCGTCGTCGCGGTCAGTCACCAACCCTAGAATTTCAAGTTAATACAGGTTCCCAGTTTAAAAGTCTGACTCAAAAAGGTGTGCGAGCAACCCAACAAAGCATTATCGAACATCTTAAACTTGATTACGATACATTCGTAAATTCAGCATATTTACGTCAAGGTAGAGCAGATGAATTTATGCTCAAACGTCCTAACGAACGAAAAGAAATTCTCGCCTCTCTCCTGAAACTTGACCAATATGACACCCTGGGAGAAAAAGCTAAAGATATTGCTCGGCAGTTTAAAGCAAAAGTCGAAATACTCGAACAAAGTTTAGAAGCGAACCAAAAACAACTCCAAGAAAAAGAAGCGATCGCTCAACAACAAACTAACCTGAAAGCAACTTTAGCTCAACTGCAAGAAAAACAAGAAACTGACAGACAACAACTCAAACAACTTCAAACCCAACAACATGAGCGCCAAACCTGGGAAAAACTACTGCAAGGTCAACAACAACAATACGATAAACTTGTGCAAGAATGTTATCGCCTCAAACAAGAACTAAAAACTACCCAACAACAACAAGACGAACTATTAGCAGTAGTAAAACAGGAGAATGAAATTAACGCTGGATATACTCATTTCCAAAACCTACAAACTACTGAAGAAAGTTTATCTGGCAAATTCAAAAAACACCAAAATGCTCTCAACCAAAGGCAACAACTCCAGGAAAAACAACGGCAACAACTCCAGGAAGTACAAAACAAAATTCAGCAATGTCGAGCGCAGTTAAATTCTCTCAAAGAGCAGGAACAAGAAAACCTGCATATTCTAAGTAAACGTGCTGATATTGAAACAGCTCTGACAAAATTACAAGCAGCACGAACAAAATTAAACGAACTAGATAACTTACAGGTAGAAATTACTCCCCTGCTGCAACAACGGCAAAAATTACAAACCGAACTCGAAAAGGGGCAGGCACGTTTGAGCGCTCGTTTAGAAGAACTTAATTCTAGAGTCTGTCAACTACGACGAACTCAACAGCAAAAGCAACCTCAACTACAGGCAACCTTGGAAGAAGTAGTCACAGAAATTGCTCAACTAGATAATAGACGGGTTTATCAAAAACGGGTGCGAGAAAAAGGGCAGGAAAGACATCAATTTCTGGAACGTTTAATTCGCAATAAAAAAGATTATGAAACCAGACTGGGGGAACTAGACCAAAAGTTACAATTATTAAATCAAGATCATAGTAATGGTAATGGTAAAGTTGCAGTCAAAGAATATCCACCTTGCCCCTTATGCGATCGCCCATTGGACGAACATCACTGGCATTTAGTAGTAGATAAACATCAAACTCAGCAAAAGGAAATTAGAGATTTGTTGTGGGTAGCGCGGGAACAACTGACTCTTTCTGAGCGAGAAATTCAGGTTTTGAGAACAGAATATCGACAAATAGACGAGGAGTTGGGAAAATATGATGAGTTGCGGGAGCGTCGGGGTGGTTTACAAGTTCAGTTGGATAATATTAAAAAGGATGAAAGTTTGTTGCAAGAGTTAGTAGAGGAAGTGGCAGAGGTTGAGCGATCGCTACATACGGGAGATTTTGCGGTTAATTTATATGCTGAAATTAGCACTTTAGAGGAGCAAATTCAAGAATTTAATTATGATGACCGGAGTCATAGTTTAGCGAGGGAAGAGGAAAAGAAATTAAGGTGGGCAGAAATTAAGTATGGGCAAATTAAAGATGCGGAGAACAAGTTAGGAAAAGTTCGCGGTCAGATGCCAGAAATTGAGGAGCAAATAGTTAGTTTGGAACAAGATTTGGAGCGACAGAAACAAACTTCTCAAGTACAACAACAAATTGTGATTATTGAGAGAGAAATTTCTGAGATTGGGTATGATTTAGATGAGCATAATAATGTTAGGTCGGAGTTAAGAAAGGCACAATTTTGGCTAACTAGAATTGAGAAATTACGTCAAGCTCAAAAACAATATCCTCAGTTAGTGGAAAGAATAAATGAATTAAAGGGAGTTATAGAAAATCGGCAGCAAGATTTAGCAGGAATTAAAGGTCAGATTTCCATTTTAAATCAACAGTTAGAACAAACTCCAAACCTGGATGAAAAAATTACTTATTTAGACAAAAAAATTCAAGACCGTCGTGGGCAGTTAGACGAACAGTTGGGAAGTTTAGGCAGAGTACAACAGCAGTTACAACATTTAGAAAATTTGCACGTTCAAAATACTCAACAATTAGAACAATTACAAACTACAAAAAGGCAATATCGAGTTTATCAGGAGTTAAGTTTAGCTTTTGGAAAAAAGGGAATACAGGCATTAATGATTGAAAATATTTTGCCCCAGTTAGAGGCAGAAACTAATCAGATTTTAGCAAGATTAAGTGCTAATCAATTGCACGTTCAATTTGTCACCCAAAAAGCTACAAAAGGAAGTAAGAAAAATTCTAAATGGATAGATACATTAGATATTTTAATTGCAGATACAAAAGGAACAAGACCTTATGAAACTTATTCGGGAGGAGAAGCTTTTCGAGTCAATTTTGCCATTCGTTTAGCCTTGTCAAAATTATTAGCGCAGCGTTCCGGTACTGCCTTACGAATGTTGATTATTGATGAAGGTTTTGGTACTCAAGATGCCGAGGGATGTGACAGATTAATTGCTGCTATTAATGCTATTGCTGCTGATTTTTCGTGTATTTTAACAGTGACTCATATTCCTCATTTTAAAGAAGCTTTTCAGGCGAGAATTGAAGTTAGTAAAACCGCCCAAGGTTCGCAAATTATGTTGTCTGTATGATTTATAGCATTCAGCAATCAGCTATCAGCCGTCAGCTCAATTTTTGATATAAAATCTAGTTTAACAGTTGTCATTGCGACGATAGGAAGCAATCTCCTTAACGCTTGAGATTGCTTTCCTTACGGAATGCTGCGCAAACCTTCCACGGAGTGACCGTCGCAATGACATACCTGTAAATTTTTTCACCAACCTACTTATTAAGGGTGAAAAAACTGAATCACACTTATAGTGTGTAGATTCAGGTTTATCCTCGGTGGTACCCTGTAATAGTGTCAGAATATATTGAGTTAAAAATTTTTGGTCAGCAAGTGCGAAAATTGCGACAAGCAAAAGGGCTTTCTCAAGAAAAGTTAGCTGAACTAGCAGGATTACACCGAAACTATATCGGTGGTATTGAGCGTGGAGAAAGAAATGTAGCACTTCTGAATATTCTCCGTTTGGCTAGAGCTTTAGAAGTATCACCGAGTAAATTGTTAGAAGGTATTCAATAAATGCTATCACCTTATGCGGGACTACCTGTAGAAGCGTGGGAAGCAAAAACACTAGAACTTATCAAACAACACCCTCTTAATTATAATGAAATTTATGAATTAATTAATCAAGTTTGGCATGAAATTTTTGAATCTAATATTACAAGTTCTGCTTATAAAATAGGAATAGATTTATTTCCTCGTCCTCAGATTATGGGATACTTTTTACATGAACTTATTCCTTTGGAATTAGCTAGGAAATATCCTAATATTTGGCGAAGAGAAGAGAATGATAATGAAAAATATATTGTTTGTCTAACTAATGAATACTACTCAATTGAGATGAAAACTTCCTCAAGCAAGCGTAGTATATATGGAAATCGTAGTTATGCTCAAAAAAGCACTACTAACAGTAGATTAAAAAAAAATAAATCTGGTTACTATTTAGCAATTAATTTTGAGAAATTTAATAGAAATAGCCCTGCTTCAGAAAGACCAAAAATTACTTTGGTAAGGTTTGGTTGGTTAGATCAAGATGATTGGCAGGGTCAAGTAGCTGCTACAGGATAACAGGCAAGATTAAGTATAGATGTAGAACGTTACAAGCTATTAGAATTACCTTTATAAATCAAAAATTTAAAACAAGGATAATTGTTCTGCATCAACTTGTTTTTCTCTCAACAAATTCTCAATTCTATTAGCAGCAATTTCACAATAATCTGCTCTAATTTCAAACCCAATAAACTGCCGTTTTAAACTTAAAGGAACTACTGCTGTGGTACCCGAACCAAGAAACGGATCAAAAACAATTTCATTGGGATTTGAACAAGCTTGAATTATTCTAGAAATTACAGCAATAGGAAATTGAGCTGGATGAGGTGTTCTTTCTTTTGCTGCTCGGTTTTTCGCAATAACTTTGGGAAACTGCCAAACATCAGTAGGATTTTTTCCTTTGGGATTAACTTTTAATTTACCGTTTTTTTTCTGATTAGGATATTTAACATTTGGGTCGCGCACTTCATCCAAATTAAACGTATAGTTATCGGAATTTTTCACATACCAAAGAAACTTTTCATTTCTCGGAGAAAAGAACTTTTTACCCGCTACTCCTGCTCCATAATTCCAAACAATTTCTTGAATTAAATAAAAAGGAATTTTATCCCAAATTAAATAAGGAATAGGAATAGCTTTAGCACGATTAGGAATTGATAAATATCCCAAGTTTAACCAAAAAGCTCCTGTATTTAGAGTAATCCTATAAATCTCTGATAGCCAGATATTACACCAAGACAAATATTCATCAATTGGCAAATTTTTCTCATAGTCTTTACCAATATTATATGGAGGGCTAGTCACTGTTAAATTAATAAACTCATCAGGTAATTTTGCCATTGCTGACGAACATTCAAGATGATAGATAAAGCAGTTATCAGTTTGGAAATAGGGTTCACCCAATACTTGAGTAATTTTATTGACTACCATGATTAATTTTAATATTCTCAAATTTTCGCTTTTGATATACTAATCCTAAATGGTTTATCAGAAAACTTTAGTGGTTTGATCTCCAAACCCAGACAAAAAAAGGGATTTGGAAACCAAACCCCTACGATAAAATTTTACAACCTAATTGGACGTAGCGCTATAACTTTTAATTTTTGTAAAACGGTATAACTAGGGTTTGCTGAAAAAGTCTTATGGGTGAGGGTAGGAGTCAGGAGGTAGGGACGTTTTGCTAACGCAAAGCTCCGCTAACGCTATGCGACATGTTTGCGGAGCATTCCGGGACGGAAAACGCATTTTTGCCTGTGCAACGTCCGTACGAGAGTGTGGGAGGAGGGGGGAGAATTAAACAGAAGAATAATGAACATTAACTGGATAATAATTAGGGAATAATTTATTTTATTTGTGTTAATTACTTGATAACTGAAGTGTCACTCAAGTATAGCCTTAATGCATGGGAATTGGTATTACAACCTATTTANTAATTAGGGAATAATTTATTTTATTTGTGTTAATTACTTGATAACTGAAGTGTCACTCAAGTATAGCCTTAATGCATGGGAATTGGTATTACAACCTATTTAGGATTGCTAAAGTAGAACTACTATTAATTTTTGAACCTCTTGCTAGCTGTCTAAAGCCTAAAATTTTGTACCTCAAGTTTTCGAGGAATTATTATAGTGTAGAGAGGTTCCATGAAACATCTCTACTGTGGTCTAATAAAGTGAAAATTGCTGTAATTATAAGACAGCATATGAGATGTTTTTCTAAAATTTATCAAATGTTTATTATAGTTAAATGGAAAAGGTTCCAGGTATTTGCTATTTTGGGACTAATACTAACATTTTTGATTGGTTGTAATACTCCCTATCCTAATTTAAAGACTAAAGAAATTGAGTTTTGGACGATACAGCTTCAACCTCAGTTTACTAATTATTTTAATCGGTTGATTGCTGATTTTGAAGCAGATAATCCAGGTTTATCAGTGCGATGGGTTGATGTACCTTGGTCGGAGATGGAAAGCAAAATTGAGAGTGCTATTTTGACAGAAACTCTTCCAGATGTTGTTAATCTTAATTCAAGTTTTGCACATTTATTGACTGAACCTAATGCTTGGTTAAATTTGGATACTATTTTATCAGATTCGGTTAAGAATGAATATTTATCCAATCTTTGGCAAGCTAGTCAGATTAATGGTAAAAGTTTTGCTATTCCATGGTATTGTAGGACAAATATAACAATCTATAATTCAGAGCTATTTAAACAAGCAGAAGTTGATCAACCTCCAACTAATTATACAGAGTTGGCTAAGGTAGCTAAACAAATTAAAGAAAGAACTGATAAATATGCTTTTTTTGTTTCTTTTTCACCACAAGGAGGAAATGAGGTATTAGAGTCTTTTCCTAAGATGGGAGTTAAATTAATAGATGTTGATGGAAAAGCTGCTTTTAATACTCCAGTTGGCAAGGAAGTATTTAAGTATTGGGTTGATTTATATAGGGAAGGTTTATTACCAGAGGAAGTATTAACACAAGGGATTCAAGCTGGGGAAGATTTGTATCAAGCTGGGGAAATTGCTATGGTATTTTCTGGAACCGAATTGATTGAAGCTATCTCTGAAAATACACCAGAAATTGGAAAGGTATCACTCCCAACATCTCAAATTACCGGTAAGAGTAATAAGAATAGTCTAGTATTAATGAATTTTGCTATTTCTAGCAATACTAAACTACCGGATAAAGCGCTGAAATTTGCTTTGTTTATTACTAATCATCAAAATCAAATGGCTTTTGCTCAGGAGACTAATGTTTTACCTTCTACAATTAAAACGTTAGAAAATAGTTATTTTCAAAATATTCCTGATGATGCTTCTTCTCAAGATCAGGCTCGAGTTATTAGTGCTAGTCAAATTTTTGATGCAGAAGTTTTACTGCCATCTGTTAAAAATTTGGATAAGTTGAAAGAAATTATTTACCAAAATTTGCAGGTAACTATTTTGGGAGAAAAAACTATTGAACAGGCGATCGCTGATGCTGCATCTGAATGGAATAAGCTATAGTTTTTTATGTTTAGTTTTTTATGTTTAAAATTTTTCTATCTATAATCTCCCGAATCCAAAAGCACAAATTTTTTCATTCTCTGAAGCTCCTGAAATCAAAATCGCGCGTGAAAGGATTTTCTGTTGCGCCCTCACAATTTTTATGATATCATAAAAAATATATGGAGTCGTTCGCCTATACGCATGATTTTTTATTCAACTAAATTGACTGGCTAAGAGACCATCAAAATATTTAGGAATTTTTCCTAGAGCGTGCCATCAATTAAATCTGAAAGGATGATGTGGCAAGAGTTTTTGGTTTTTGGTCTTGAAAGAATCCAGATGCTAAAAACCTTAATTGACAAAGCTTTTAAGGTCTAATTCATGGCAGACCCTAACAGCAATAGCAGAAATATTTTCATCTTGTGGAGCTTCTGGAAAATTCTTTTTTTCCCGATCAAATCTTTCCATCCATCCCTAGTGCAAAACCACAATTTTTTTCATTCTCTGAAGCTCCTGAAANGGTCTAATTCATGGCAGACCCTAACAGCAATAGCAGAAATATTTTCATCTTGTGGAGCTTCTGGAAAATTCTTTTTTTCCCGATCAAATCTTTCCATCCATCCCTAGTGCAAAACCACAATTTTTTTCATTCTCTGAAGCTCCTGAAATAAAAATCGCGCGTCAAAGTATTTTCTGTTGCACCCTCACAAAAATTGTGATATGATAAAAACTCTCTGGCTTTGTTCGTCTATGCGCATGACTTTTTATTCAATGGAAGAAATAATTTCCCATTGATGGAACTCCTTTCCACTTTGCTACGCAGATGAAAGGTGAACGTTCAGGTTGTAGAAAGGAAAATAAATGTAAAAGATACACTTAGGAGTTCTATAACGAATAACCTTTCAAGGGGATGAAAAGAAATACTGAAGTTTTTCCAGCCTCCTAATTTGTTAGATTTGAGGTACTAATAACTAAAATGAAACTACTAATTAGAACCAATTAGAACCAACCATAATTGTCGATAAAATCACGTACAGGCTCTGGATCCTCTTGAGTTAATAGACTATGCTCAATTGGGTAAACCTGATAATCTGCTCCTGAACTTTCTTTTCTCAAGACAGAAATTATTTTTTTAACAGCATCAGAACCAATCTTAAGACCAGACTGATCGATAATCGAATGTAAAGGACTATTAGGATCGAGTAACATTTCGGCTTTTTCTCTTGAGAGATCTGAAACTCCGAAAACCTTAACTTTATTATTCAAATCAGATTCTATCACTGCTGCAAGTCCAACCTCCGTTGCTAGATTTGACCCCCCCCAAAGTATCTGAACAGTAGGATTATTTTTAAGTAGTTCTTTAACTTTTATCACATCACTATTAGAAGCAACGTTAACAGAATCAACGATTTGAAACGAGATATCCGATTCATTTATCGCTTTTAATGCTCCTTGCAGATAAGGATAGTAGCTATCATAGACAGCAGAATCAATTAAAGCAAGCTGAATCAATTTTGAGGAAGAATCAGTCTGTAAATTATTTTGAGACCATTCTACTAAATCTTGGGCTGAATCATAGCCCATTTGGAAGTTATTTGTACTATAGCAAGCAATGGCTAAAT
>NZ_LGSU01001265.1 GCF_002260545.1 Hydrocoleum sp. CS-953
AAAAAATCTCTCTAAAAATAACTGACCATCACTTCTTTCTCTACCACTAATATATTCCCGACAATAGTTAAGAAAACCGTGGATACTTTCTGGTGTAGCTGGCATAATAATATCGTTTATGAAAAATTATCTTGTATTAATTATAGAAGCTATTTGATACCTTTGCTCGTGATTAAATTTTTGAGTTGTTAGTCGTCTGTGAAATAGAGGCAATAATAGTTGGCATAAAAGTAAAAGCATTTAGATGTTAGAGCAATTCTACTAAAGGAATAATATCAATAGAAGTATCAACAAAGCCTGTCAAAATCATAAATCCAAAACTCTTCAAAATTACAGAGAATTACATACTTTGGTCGCGGTGTTAAATTTCTAGCATATTCCCAAGCTTGACCGTAATGTTTGTGGAGATTTTTTATCTGTTTAGATTTCATTTCAACTAACACCGAAGCTAGATTTTGACGCGACCAAAATAAATCAGCAAATCCTGTTTTCCCTGGCGACTACCATCAGGAACTACCTCTTCACATTTAGCACCTGCTTCCTTTAAACCTTCATATCCAAATGCTTGAAAAAATCTATCTAAAAATAACTGACCATCACTTCTTTCTCTACCACTAATATATTCTCGACAATAGTTAAGAAAACCGTGGATACTTTCTGGTGTAGCTGGCATAATAATATCGTTTATGAAAAATTATCTTGTATTAATTATAGAAGCTATTTAGTATCTTTGCTCGTGATTAAATTTTTGAGTTGTTAGTCATTTGTGAAATAGAGGCAATAATAGTTGACATAAAGGTAAAAGCATTCAAACATTCCGGCAATTCTACTAAAGGAATAATATCAATAGAAGTATCAACAAAGCCTGTCAAAATTACAGAAAATTACATATTTTGGTCGCGGTGTTAAATTTCTAGCATATTCCCAAGTTTGACCGTAATGTTTATGGAGATTTTTTATCTGTTTAGATTTCATTTCAACTAATACCGAAGCTAGACTTTCACGCGGCCAAAATANATTACAGAAAATTACATATTTTGGTCGCGGTGTTAAATTTCTAGCATATTCCCAAGTTTGACCGTAATGTTTATGGAGATTTTTTATCTGTTTAGATTTCATTTCAACTAATACCGAAGCTAGACTTTCACGCGGCCAAAATAAATCGGCAAATCCAGTTTTTCCCTTGCGACTACCATCAGGAACTACCTCTTCACATTTAGCACCTGCTTCTTTTAAACCTGCATATCCAAACCCTTGGAAAAATCTATCTAAAAATAACTGACCATCACTTCTTTCTCTACCACTAATATATTCCCGACAATAGTTAAGAAAAGCGTGGATACTTTCTGGTGTAGCTGGCATAATAATATCGTTTATGAAAAATTATCTTGTATTAATTATAGAAGCTATTTAGTATCTTTGCTCGTGATTAAATTTTTGAGTTACGAATAACAAATTACTTATTGCCATAATTATTCAGTAGATTACCAGTGTCTTTTCTCAGGTTTTCAATATACTTTATTAAAGTATATCTACTATCTTCTTCTGTCTCTTGAGAAAAAACATTTTTTAAAGCCTTATCGCAATAATGACCAGGAACAACTTTATTTTTCACATTTTCAANTCTGTCTCTTGAGAAAAAACATTTTTTAAAGCCTTATCGCAATAATGAACAGGAACAACTTTATTTTTCACATTTTCAAAGCCATTTTTTTCAATATTCTTTAATATTAACTGCTCTAAACACCAAACTTTTTCCTGAAGTGACTCTATTACATCACTTAATCCAGAGTTATTTAAACCTTTTAGACACCTTTTATCGCCTGTTAAAAAATAATGATCGCCTCCCTTTTGATTCAGAATACTAACATAACTAATTAAAAGTGCTTCTTCCGGATCGATTGACTTTTTTTTATCGTTACTTTTTTGATTATAGTCAGACAGTTGAAAGTATAACTTGTTCATACTACTATTAAATTTTTTCCCAGAAACAGTTGATAAATTCTCAGTTACTTTTAATGCTTTATTTATATCTTTTTGACTTAGTTCTTGATTACTTCTTTTACGCCTAATTTTCTTTTCCCATCTGTCCTTAAACGTCTCAAGTATTTTGACTTGTTTAGGCTCAACATCAAGACTATTTAAGGTTTCCTCAAATAAATCACAAGTAGCTAGCTTATGAATTATGTCATCATCTAAACAGTAGAATGAAACCTGCAAAATTTAAACTCCTAACACCTTCTCTAAATATTCATAGCTTTCATCATTAAATATATCCCAATCTAACCTATCAGCCAAATATTCATTAATAATCTGTTGACCATTACGTTCCAAATCTAATTTTTTTAAAGCTGTATTAACACAACCCCAATTTCCACTATGCCAACCATAGTTTAGTATGATTGAATCAGGTTCAAGAGTAGGATTTTCTATGGCTTTTTCTTGAGCTTGTTGAATTAATAGTGTGTTGTTATGAATCCTCTTAGATTTTAAACAATTATCATAATTATCTAATAATAACTCAGTAGCAAATTTATTAGCTTGATTTTCTTCTTCATCATTACAGTTAGACTGAATATCTTCATCTACTAAGATACCTTCTTTTAAATGTCCTAATGCTAGATGTCCTAACTCATGTGCTAAATTAAAAGCTAATCTAGCAGAATGTGTCGGCTTTGAACTAATGATAATAACAGGAGATGAAGATTGCCATTGAATTAATGCAGCAAATTTCTTTGTTGATTTAGGAAAATGATTAAAATAAGCAATAATAATCCCCTTACTCCAACAATAATCCAGCAAAGAAGTTAAATTAATTGTTAGAGCATTTATTAAAATTTCTTCCCTAATTTCTTTAACATTTTTAGGTAAATTAGTAAACTTAAGCTCTGTAGCAGATGCAATTAAGTCAGCTACTCGACTTCCTAAAGCTTGAGCTACATGAGGGCGTTCTTTATTCTTACTATTACATTGTTTAAAGTTAGTATGAGGCAGAGGATTAAATCTAACTTCTTCTTCATCGAATAAGGATTTTAAGTCAAGGTTAAGACGATCGGCAATGTAACCTGCACCTTCTAAAACAGCAAATGGTTTACTATTAAGTCGATCATTCCACCAACTCGGTAAACCATTTTCTCTAACATATTTACGGTTTAAGCCAAGTTTAGAAAGTTTAGTATAAAGATGAGACATTGTAAGTGTTTTTGTCATGTTCATTCCTCCTTATTTACTAATTATATCATGTGGGATTTAATAATTATAAATTATGAGGGAAGAGGAAGAAAATTTTTATCACTAATTATCCGGAAATAGTATTATTTACTAATATTTATTGCCTGTGAGATACTTAACAACACACTTCTTATTCTTCAATATTAATATATATGGTTTATAAAAAAAAGAAAAAGTAATCAACTGATATTTATACTAACACTTATGCTAATATATTCTCGACAATAGTTAAGAAAAGCGTGGATGCTTTCTAGTGTAGCTACCATTATCCTTAATCAAAAATTATCTTGAAATAACAATAAATATAATACCACTGTTCGACAACTTTTCTACATTTTATTAGTATGGAAGTTGTATAGAACTTCCCTACTTTATGGGTATGGAATCTCTGTACAGAGAAGTAAACATCAGAATAATTAACACCCACTTTGCTTAATGATTATTAGAAAGGTAAAATTTGGCGATCGCTACAAAATATTTATTAGAGAAATCTAAAATGTTAGAATTTAATCGGCTAAGTTTTTGATGATTTTATACTCCCAGAAAAAATGCTCAGGAAAATCACTCAAATCAGAGAAAATATTTCTAACTCTAATCTCGCTTATCGGAAAAAAATGAATCTCTCATCTGAGCGAAATATCGAAATATTTAACTATCCAGACCAAGTAGAAATAGTTCTCTTAAATCAAATCCAAACTAAGAATAATCAAAACTATCAATATTTGGTGATATTGCTAGAAAAAGGAAACCCTAAATACACGGTTTATGCTGAAGAAAATGAGACCAAAAAATCAATAATTTATGGTTATGATGAAATAATAGATCAACCCAGAAATACTCAGACAAGAGAAAACATTTCTGAATCAGAATTTGCTGAAATTGCTGTAGAATTTATTCTTCAATATATTCAAGAGGAAATAATCAGAAAAACCCAGGAAGAAGAACTTCGTATTAAATCAGAAATTCGGAGGAAAGCTGAGTCAGAAAAACGCATAATTGAAGCTGAAAGACTTAAAAATATAGAGATAGCATTAGAAGAGTCTGGTAGAGATAAAAATCAGCTTCCAGAATTTATGAAGCTGCAAAATCTGATTAGTAAATACTTAGAAGTCAGCTTAGATAAAATAACTTTAGATAGTCATCTTATTGATAATTTAGGATTAACAACTGAGACTAATATTTCTAATACTCCTCTAGCAAAAGCATTGAAAAAAGAATTTCCATTGGAGATGCAAGATAATATGCTTTTTACAACAGTTGGAGAGTTATTGGATTTGATTGTTCTCAAAAAAATGGTTGTTAAATTATTCACTGAAAAGTTTAAATTAGAGTTAGATAAAATTCATCTTGTTGAGTGCAAAAAATTTGATTTGCCGTCTAATCTAAGAATTGCATTTACTCACCTAGATCGACTATTTATAGTTGTGTTGAGTCAAGTTAAAACCAAAAATANTTTTTAAATTAGAGTTAGATAAAATTCATCTTGTTGAGTGCAAAAAATTTGATTTGCCGTCTAATCTAAGAATTGCATTTACTCACCTAGATCGACTATTTATAGTTGTGTTGAGTCAAGTTAAAACCAAAAATAATCAAGAATATCCATCTTTAATGTTGTTTCTAGAAAATTCAGTCCCTAAATATTATGTGTATTCAGAAGAAATTGAAATTGAAAAAGAGTATGGAGAAAATATTGGCGGTATTCCTGTGGGGTACAGAAAAGAGACGATAAAAGCCTATCTTATTAAGGTCTATGATGGAATAGAAGAACAGTCAATAAATAGTCAGATAATAGAAAGTATTGAGGAAGATAAGTTTGCAGAAATAGCATTAAAGTTAATTAGAAAAGATGCTGAGAACAATGCCGATAAACTTAGAAGTAAAGTTTTAGTTGAAAATAAAATTTTAGAAAGGGTTAAAAGAGTAATTAGTCAGGAGTTAAAAATCAATATAGAAAGAGTTGAGCTAGAGACAAGTTTCGGTTTCGATAAACTGGATAATATCAAATTTCAATTGGTATTAATTGAATTGCAAATGGCACTAGAAAAAGAATTTAAGATGCAGTTAGAAAAACTTGAGGTGAATTTACCCGGTAATGATGGGAAATACTCGTGGAATGTTAAAGGAATATGCGACTATATTTGCGATGCAATTATTAATCAAGGCAAGTAATAAAGGAAAGATAATGTGTATTTGTAGAGCTGTCAAACTAGAGTATTAGGTTCATTCAATAATTAATAATTAATAATTACCTCTTCTTATAAATAAGAGGATTGGCTAAAAGGAAGTTTTTTTCTTCTCTTGGTTGATTGGATATGGCGTTAACGAAGTGGCTCTGCAAGAGCGGGAGACCCGCTCCTACGGACCCGCTTCGCTAACGACATCCCATCCTAACGGACTGCTCCGCAAACAACCGCTTTTTTCTTCATGAATGGAGAGGCTTTATACCTTAATTTTTCGGTAAAAATATGCAAAAATATTCCTCTACTTTCCTGCTTTTAAGACTAGAATCAGATTTTTCCCATCATCAAATCTCTCTAAGAAATTAAGTGGGAAAATTTACAAGTACGTCCGCTTCATTTTCTAATGATTTTTCCCTAGAAGCAACACCAGAAACATTTCCATTTTCTCAGGTTTCCATAAATGCTAGTTTTTCCTCATCAAATCTTTCTATCTATACTTTCTGAGTGGAAGAGTGCCAACATTTTCATTCTCTGAAGCACTNTTCCATAAATGCTAGTTTTTCCTCATCAAATCTTTCTATCTATACTTTCTGAGTGGAAGAGTGCCAACATTTTCATTCTCTGAAGCACTCCAAAAAAAATCGCGCCTCGTAAAAGAGAGGGGGTTGCATCCTCACCCAAATTCTGATATTCTAATATTTAGATGGGGTTGTTCGTATATACGCATGATTTTTTATTCAACTAAACTTTCTGCTTGAAAGACAATTTAATACTCAATAATTTCTCCTAGGGTCTGTCATCAATTAGACGTTAAAATCTTTGTCACTGAAGGTTTTTTAGGGTCTGGAGTCTTTTGCTCTCTCTCAAAACTCTTGCCATGTAGACCTTTCAGATTTAATTGATGACACGCTCTAGAAGCAACACCAGAAACATTTTCATTTTCTCAGGCTTCCATAAATGCTAGTTTTTCCTCATCAAATCTTTCTATCTATACTTTCTGAGTGGAAGAGTGCCAACATTTTCATTCTCTGAAGCACTNCTAGTTTTTCCTCATCAAATCTTTCTATCTATACTTTCTGAGTGGAAGAGTGCCAACATTTTCATTCTCTGAAGCACTCCAAAAAAATCGCGCCTCATCAAGAGAGGGGGTTGCATCCTCACCCAAATTCTGATATTCTAATATTTAGATGGGGTTGTTCGTATATACGCATGATTTTTTATTCAACCAAAAAAGTTTAAGCAGCTATAATTAACACGAACTCTAGATAATAATTATTAAAAAGGTAAAACTTGGCGATCGCCACAAAAGATTTACTATAAAAATCGAAATAGTCTACTAATTATTGGATAAGAAAATTTGAAAGTTGATAATAAGTAAGAAGGATAACTATAAAAGCAATTTGACTAAACTCTATGTTAAAAATACAACCATTATTAATTATGACTTCTAGCTTTTGAATTTTGACTTTTAAGCAATTCAATACCACGGGATGTACCTAACCTAGTCGCACCAGCCAAAATTAAATTTGCTGCTTGCTCATAAGTTTTAATTCCTCCAGCAGCTTTAATCCCAACATTAGCCTTAGTTATTTCTTTGAGCAGTTTTACATCCGCCACTGTTGCTCCACCATACCATCCAGTATTTGTGACAATAAAAGCCACACCCGCATCCATCAAAACTTCTGTTACTAACCGCTTTTCCTCTTCAGTTAGTAATGCCATTTCTAGAATAGCTTTAACTGTTTTACCAGTTTCTTCACATATTTCAGCTATTTCTCGATGTAGTTGGTTAGTTTGGCCTGTTTTAATATGAGTCAAATTAACCATCACATCTAATTCTGAAGCTCCATTGTCTACTGCTTCTAAAGCTTCATATAATTTTGTTTTACTTGTGGTTGTACCTGTAGGGAAATTAATTACTGTACAAACGGTCTGATTTTTACTATGAAGTAAATCTACTACTTGTTTAACGTAACAAGGGTATACGCAAACTGACGGAAACCGAAATTTGTCAGCTTCAGTCGAAAATTTTGACAATTCCTCTGGAGTAGCAGTAATAGTTAATAAGGAGTGGTCAATAAAAGGGGCAATATCAATTTCCGGCTGCTCTACAGCCATGGTTTTTTCTCTCTAAAAATATAGGGTTAGACTCGGCAATTAAATTAATATTAAATTTAGCAGAAAATCAGTTATATATAAATATAATTTAGAATTTTTTAGATTTTTTTGATGGTAATTGTAAGGGAGACGCGCCCTGGCGTCTCTGGACAATTTATAGTAATAGTTAAAAGCGTCGCTCATTGACCTACAAGGTCACTAATTTAGGATAGGGATCGCTGAAAATAAATTAAAATTAAAAGCGGGAACGTCTTTTTCTTTGCTTCTGTAATGCCATTGCTTTACGCTTCTTTTTTTCAATTGGCGTTTCAAAGTGACGATGTTTTTTCATATCTGGGAATATTCCTGCTTGAGAAACCTGTCGTTTAAATCGACGTAATGCAGATTCAATTCCCTCGTTTTCTCCTAGTATCACTTGAGTCATTTATGTGTCATCCTCCAATTATTTAGATTTTTTGTGTTTTTTTTGAAGTTAAACTAATTAGTCTCTGCCATTTCTATAAACCAAGACTAGCCTTTTCTGGGCTGTTACTTCAAAAGTTATTAGACATTGTAAGTTTGTTTGCTTTTGTATATTAGCACAAATTATCTATTCTTTATCATAATTTCTAGAATGACTTAACCTCTTGTGACTGTGAAGTGCTTAGGTTAAGTATCTCTAATTTGGATAAATAAATTTAAAATTAGAATCTAGTTTTTTTTCGTTTTTATCGTAACATAGATTTGACAAATTTGGCAAATTCAACCAAATATACTATAAGTATTCAGCGGTCAGCTATTTATTTGAACTTTGAGAAAAAAGCTTTATTGGTTGAGGTAAATTGAATCTTACTATCAAAGCCGAGTTGAAAGGTTATATTCATAGAAAGCTTTTTTAAAAGTTTTTCTTGGGTTTGCTGAGAGATAATGGCTAATAGCTGAATACTTAAAATATACTGAGAAATAGGAAGTTTCAGTTATCAGTTAACAGTACCTTCTACTAAGGTAGGAGTTGTTGAATCTAATTTAATGGTAAAAGGGAAAAAGTAACAGTATAAAAAACATTTCTGTCAGGATTCAAAATTCAGCCTTCAGCTATTAGGTATTAGCTATTAATTCATTGTCTTTAGAGCAGGAATTAGTATTGAGAGATTTCAAGAGAATTAAAAGTATTGAAAAAAAAAATTGACCTAGACCACGAGAAGTTTATATGAATTATTTATGCAGCTAAAAGCTGACTATGAGCTGGCTGAATTATTACACATTTCCTAGTCTAAGATTTATCATCAGTCTATCTCCTAAGCAACTCTCTTTGCTATAGAAAATTACTTGCAAAAATTGTGTTTTTCTCAACTTACTTAATCACAGAAATTTAATTTTATTTCTCTACTAATATAGCTC
>NZ_LGSU01001266.1 GCF_002260545.1 Hydrocoleum sp. CS-953
ATGTAATGCAAGCTAACTATCTCAGATTATGAATAATTGACATTAATTATAGTGATATAACTCACTCAAATTGACAAGAGTTTAATTGAATTAAATTGCTAAGTTGAAAAGTCAATTATTCTTGTCTATTTATAGCTATTATTCAGCAGATAAAAATTTTTTCCTAGTTGATTTTTTATAGATTTAGATTTAGGGGAAAAATAAAATATTAGCTATTTTAGCGTTGCTAGTAATTGTAGAATCATAGTTCTAAATTGACAATCAAAAAAAATCTAGATCGAGATACAGAATTATAAAATCAACAAGTTGACTCTAACTGTGAGGTGCTGCTGCTAGTATTAAAACTATAATAGGGCATTTAACAACTAGCAAAAAGTATTTCTAATCATTAAGTTCTAACATCCCTTATGTTTCATAATAATTAGAATTTAGTCTACTTGTTGTTATAAAAGCAGATTATTAACTTGATATCCAACTCATAACAGAGAGATATGGCACGACAACCGGGCAAAAAAACAGGTCCAAAAAAACAAAAAAAGAATGTACCCAATGGGGTAGCTTACATCCAGTCTACCTTCAATAATACAATTGTAACTATTGCTGACCTAAATGGCGAAGTAATTTCTTGGGCATCAGCAGGTTCCAGTGGTTTCAAAGGGGCGAAAAAAGGAACTCCCTTTGCTGCACAGACAGCAGCAGAAAGCGCAGCACGCCGAGCGAACGATCAAGGAATGCGCCAAGTTCAAGTAATGGTAAGTGGTCCAGGAGCAGGAAGAGAAACAGCAATTAGGGCTTTACAGGGGGCAGGTCTAGAAATAACTTTGATTCGAGATATTACCCCAATTCCTCACAATGGTTGCCGTCCACCAAAACGGCGTAGAGTCTAATCAAATTATTAACTCTGGGGTTTATGGAAAAGGGAGGTTACTCCGTGGCGCAATTTCATTACGAGTGTGTAGAGTCCCGAACTGACAAAGATCGAAGTCAGTACGGAAAGTTTGTTATAGAACCACTTGCACGTGGTCAAGGTACAACAGTAGGGAATGCACTGAGGCGGGTTCTGCTAGCCAACTTAGAGGGAACAGCCGTTACATCAGTCAGGATAGCTGGAGTTAATCACGAATTTGCCACAATTAAGGGGGTAAGAGAAGATGTTCTAGAAATCCTGCTGAACATGAAAGAGGTTGTCCTCAAAAGTCATTCTAACCAACCACAAATTGGTAGGTTACGGATGGAAGGACCTGCAACAGTAACTGCTGATCGATTTGATGTACCTTCGGAGGTTGAAGTCATCGATCGCAGTCAATATATAGCTACTCTATCCCCAGGGGCAATTCTGGAGATGGAGTTTAGAATTGAAAAAGGAACTGGTNGTTACGGATGGAAGGACCTGCAACAGTAACTGCTGATCGATTTGATGTACCTTCGGAGGTTGAAGTCATCGATCGCAGTCAATATATAGCTACTCTATCCCCAGGGGCAATTCTGGAGATGGAGTTTAGAATTGAAAAAGGAACTGGTTATAGAGCAGTAGATCGTACTCGTGACGATATAACTGCTTTAGATTTTCTGCAAATAGATGCCATTTTTATGCCTGTTCGTAAAGTTAACTATACCGTTGAGGATGCCCTGATCGGTGGTTCTTTGCAACAAGACAGGCTAATTATGGATATTTGGACTAATGGCAGTTATACACCTCAAGATGCTTTGAGTCATGCTGCTAGTATCTTAATGGGTTTGTTTGAACCACTCAAAGATATCACCAATATGGCAGATGCTCCATCGGGAGAGCCAACAGATCCAACAAGTCAGATTCCTATAGAGGAATTACAACTATCTGTTCGGGCTTATAACTGTCTAAAAAGAGCTCAAATTAACTCAGTTGCAGACCTACTTGATTATAGTCAAGAAGATTTGTTAGAAATCAAAAACTTTGGTCAAAAATCGGCTGAAGAAGTGATAGAAGCTTTACAAAAACGCTTGGGAATAACTTTACCGCAAGAAAAAATTGCTAAAGCTACTTAGAGATAAAAAAACTGGTTTTAATCAGTTTTTGTCTCTAAGAAAAAATCAATTAAAAAAGGAGAAAAAAACTGCAATAAGAGGAAAACATATTAATTTTAAATGTGAACAATTTCAGTTCATTAAACTGCTCGTAAAAGTAGGAGAAAAAATAATCCGAAACACCAGCTAAAATATTAAAAAATAATCAAAGTAGTTATGCGTCATACTCGTCGTGTCCCCAAGTTAGGTAAGCCAACAGACCAGCGTCGCGCTCTGTTGCGATCGCTTACCACTGAATTAATTCGTCATGGTCGAATTACTACCACAAAAACCCGTGCAAAAGCTGTACAGTCAGAAGCAGAAAGAATGATTACCTTAGCCAAGGATGGATCATTGGCAGCTCGCCGACGCGCTCTAGGCTATATTTTTGACAAACAGTTAGTTCACTCTTTATTTGAGGGTGCCCAAGAAAGATATGGTTCTCGAAATGGAGGGTATACTCGTGTTTTGAGAACTATTCGCCGTCGCGGAGATAATGCAGAAATGGCAATTATTGAACTGATTTAAGGTTTATCCTAAAAAGCACTGGGAAATTAATTAGAAAAAGTTAGTATTTTACTAGATAAAAGTCAAAAATTAATGTTGATAAATATTGATTTTTAAGCTTTTAAAACTGCAAATATCCCATGGCTAATAACCAAACTTTACTTCAGCGTGTTGCTCTTGTAATTCAATATCAAGGTACTAATTTTCATGGCTGGCAAAGACAGCCAAATCAACGAACCGTACAAGAAGAAATCGAAAATACTATCTCTTCTGTAATTAACAAACCTGTGACTTTACATGGGGCGGGTAGAACAGATGCAGGAGTTCATGCAGCAGCTCAAGTAGCTCATTTTGATGTTTCAGGCCCAATTCCTGCTCATAAATGGGCTACTATTCTCAATTCACGATTGAGTAATGATATCTTGATTAGAGGCTCNAAGAAGAAATCGAAAATACTATCTCTTCTGTAATTAACAAACCTGTGACTTTACATGGGGCGGGTAGAACAGATGCAGGAGTTCATGCAGCAGCTCAAGTAGCTCATTTTGATGTTTCAGGCCCAATTCCTGCTCATAAATGGGCTACTATTCTCAATTCACGATTGAGTAATGATATCTTGATTAGAGGCTCGGCCAGAGTAGAATCTAGTTGGCATTCACGGTTTACCGCAATTTGGCGACGTTATCGCTACACCATTTATACAGATAAACGGCCTAATTTGTTTGTGATGCCTTTTGTTTGGCATTACTATCAAGCATCTTTAGACCCACAATTGATTCAAGCAGCTTTGAATCCTTTAATTGGCCGTCATCATTTGGCTGCTTTTCAAAGAGCTGGCTCTTCTCGTCCCCATTCTTGGGTAGATGTACAAGATGTCAATTGTCAAAGGGAAGGTCCATTTATTCATATAGAGGTTCAAGCAAGTGGGTTTCTGTACGGAATGATGCGGTTATTGGTGGGGTTACTTATTCAAGTTGGACAAAAAGAGCGATCGCTGGAAAGTTTTACAGATATTTGGGTTAATGAAAGAAGGGAGGTTGTGAAGCATTCAGCGCCAGCTAGTGGTCTTTGTTTATTGCGGGTTGGTTATCCAGAATTTCCTTTTCCCCAAGAAGTTTGGTATGATACTATGCCTAAATTTATTCTTGATTTTAACTAGCTATTAGCTTTCAGCTTTCAGCCATCAGCTATTAGCTCTTAGCTCTGAGTAATAATATTTAATGAATTATAGACTTTAAGGTTAAGGGAGCCGACTTTTCTAGGATTGAATTTTTGCTCAATTAATCAAGCCTTTATCCCACACTAAAAGCAATAGCTGAATGCTTCAACTAAAGACAAATATAAACAATTTAAACACAATAACTAACAAAGAAAATGACGAATAAAACTTACTTGCCACCACAGGATGTTGAAGGCAAAAAATGGTATGTTATTGATGCTGAAGGTCAGCGTCTAGGCAGATTAGCAACTGCTATTGCCATGATTATTAGGGGTAAAAATAAGCCTACTTATACTCCTCATATCGATACAGGAGACTATGTAGTTGTAGTTAATGCTGAAAAAGTAACTGTAACTGGTAAGAAAAGTAGTCAGAAACTTTATCGTCGCCATTCGGGAAGACCAGGTGGTATGAAAACAGAAGTTTTTTCTAAATTACAAGCTCGTTTGCCTCAAAGAATTATTGAGGAGGCAGTTTACGGAATGCTACCTAAAAATTCTTTAGGCAGAAAACTTCACCACAAATTAAAAGTTTATCCAGGGCCTGACCACCCTCACGAAGCTCAAAAACCTGAAACAATTACTATTCAAACTATTCCAGGAGGAGAAAAATAATGCAAGGAACAGAAAGTGGCCGTGCTATGTACTGGGGTACTGGCCGTCGTAAGTCTTCGGTCGCATCAGTACGTTTAGTGCCAGGTACAGGCAAATTGATTATTAATGGTAAAGAAGGTGAACTTTACCTGCAATATAATCATAATTATTTATCATCTGCTAAAGCTCCACTAGAAACGTTAGGTTTGGAAAATGAATATGACATTCTAGTTAAAGCTACAGGAGGAGGATTAACTGGACAAGCTGAGTCAATTAGATTAGGTGTGGCTAGAGCTTTGTGTCAGTTAGACCCAGAAAATCGTAAACCTCTGAAAATAGAAGGATATTTGACTCGCGATCCTCGTGCTAAAGAACGGAAAAAGTATGGTTTACGCAAAGCTCGTAAAGCATCTCAATACTCCAAGCGTTGATATAGCGCTCCGCGCT
This sequence comes from Hydrocoleum sp. CS-953, assembly GCF_002260545.1. Lineage (GTDB taxonomy): Bacteria > Cyanobacteriota > Cyanobacteriia > Cyanobacteriales > Microcoleaceae > Trichodesmium. The sequence goes on from NZ_LGSU01001266.1 coordinate 4,810, forward strand.
AGGGAATAGGGAATAGGGAATAGGGAATAGTAAACTGTCAAAGGGTTTTTCCTACGGAAATGCTCCGCAAACAGGATTTAGAGATGTCCTAATCTTTGCTTCGACTGCTATATATTGTAATTTAGAATTTAGAATTAAATAGTGGAGAAGCATAGCAATTTCCCCATGCTTCCTTGCTTTAACTATTATTTAAGCGTGAGAATTTTTACGCCAGTAATGAGTGAGCTACATATATCAACATGAATAAAGTTCATTTGCCAATTATCACCAGTTCCATTGTAATAATTGGCAAATAATTTGATAGAATAAAAAGAACTATAAATTATTAGAATCTAGTCTGTTGATTAATTAAATTCTATTAAGGAACTACTTTAGTAAGTTAGTAGAATTAATTTAAAACAGTTAATAGTAAAGAAAATATTTGTAATTGAAGTAGAGTAAAGAAAATGCCTAAAGCTGGTATTCATCCTGAGTGGTATCCAGAAGCCAAAGTTTATTGTAACGGTGAAGTTGTAATGACAATTGGTTCTACACAACCTGAAATTCATGTTGATGTTTGGTCGGGAAATCATCCATTCTTTACAGGTACTCAGAAAATTATTGATACTGAAGGAAGGGTTGAAAGATTTATGCGTAAATATAGTAAACAAGAAGGTGGTGAATCTAAATCTACTAAACCATCTGCTGCTAAAAAAGCTAAATCTAAAAAAGCTAAGGGTAAGAAATAGCTAGACTGTCAATTGTCCTTAATTAGTTGTCTGTCAGATAGTAAGCATTCAGCCATCAGCTAAAGAGGTAAAAGTAACCCTTGAAATTGATGGAGAATTGAAAAGTTACGACTTGAGTCCGCTCCTTTAACCTGACAAGGAATTATTTATTATTTACGCTCTAGCTGAATGCTTAAGTCAAATATTACAGACAACAATTAACATAAAAGTATCCCATAATATTCCCCTACAAATAAAACACTAATATTTAGATAAAGGACAACTGACAATGGCTGAAACATATTTATTAGATAAATTAAAATCTGTAGAGCAAACCTATAATGAGTTGACTCTACGTTTGGCAGATCCAGATATTGCTAAAGACCCCACTGAGTTCCAAAAAGTAGCTAAAGCACGCTCTTCTCTAGAAGAAGTTGTCAATCATTATACAGATTGGAAAAATGCTCAGGAAGAATTAATTGATGCTAAAGAAATATTGAAAGAATCTGGTGGCGACCTAGAAATGCAAGAGATGGCTAAGTTGGAAGTCGAGGAATTGGAAGCCAAACTAGAATCTCTGGAAATTCAAATGAAAATTGCTCTACTACCACGAGACCCCAACGATGATAAGAATATTATGTTGGAGATTAGAGCTGGTACTGGAGGAGATGAAGCTAGTATTTGGGCAGGGGATCTGGTAAGAATGTACTCCCGCTACTCAGAAACCCAAAATTGGAAAGTAAGTTTGCTGAGTGAGTCTTTAGCAGATATGGGTGGTTTTAAGGAAGCAATTTTAGAAATTAAAGGGGAGCAAGTTTACAGTAAGCTGAAGTTTGAAGCAGGAGTTCACCGGGTTCAAAGGGTTCCAGTGACAGAAGCAGGTGGGAGAGTACATACTTCAACAGCAACAGTGGCCATTATGCCAGAAGTGGATGATGTAGAAGTTGAAATAGACCAGAAAGATATTGAATTGTCAACTGCTCGTTCTGGTGGAGCTGGTGGACAAAATGTGAACAAGGTTGAAACTGCTGTAGACTTGTTTCATAAGCCTACAGGAATTAGAATTTTTTGTACCCAGGAGCGGAGTCAGCTACAAAACAGAGAGCGAGCAATGCAGATTTTGCGGGCTAAACTTTATGAGATTAAGCTCCAGGAGCAACAAGCAGAAGTAAGTTCTATGAGGCGATCGCAAGTAGGTACTGGTTCTCGTTCTGAAAAAATTCGTACTTATAATTATAAAGACAATAGAGCGACAGATCATCGCTTAAGTCAGAACTTTTCTCTTGCACCTCTTCTAGAGGGAGATATAGAAAATGTGATTCAAGCTTGCATTACTCAAGACCAACAGGAGCGTTTGCAGGAGTTGGCTGCATCTAGTTCTGCTCCTATGTCAGTGTAATTGACATTAGCTTTATCTTATGGTATGGAAATTATTCTTCTAGACTAAAATGCGGAATCAAAAAGCGAGGACAGAGTTCTCGTTTTTTTTATAAAATAGATATTAGCAAATATTAATATAGTACACTATTCTAATTCTAGCAAGTTACAGAAAAGCGGGAGGCTTAGGCATGACTACTAAAGAAGAATTACCTTGGGAATGTGGAATGGGTTTCTATGTGCCAATTTTAAATGATGGAGAATTAGTGGGCATTTGTAAACCCGAATATGCTGAGGAAATGCTCGAAGTTATGAATGAGCAGGAAAGACTACGCAAAGCTCTCAGGTTAGCTTGTCTAGATTTGCTGCGACGAGTAGGAGGAAAAAGAAGTAGAGTCAATGACTTAATGCAGAAATATATAGCTCTAGCGGAACGACCTAAATATGGACCAAGAGCGATCGCCCTGCTATTACGGGAAAGGCAAGAACAACTACAGGTTAGTGGCCATGAGTTTATTAAATTCTGTGATATTCACAAAGTTTCTCCTGAACAACTCAAGGATATTTATGCGGGTAAAGCAGTAGAGGAAAATTTAGTAGCACCTATAGCTAGGATTTTAGGTAAAACTAATAATGAGGTACAAGAAATACTAGAAGGTCCTAGTGAATAAATCAAAAGTCAAAATTCAAAAGTCAAAATTTATTTCGCTCCTGAGTTTTCTGTCTCCAAATACTCCGCAAACGGAATTTACGAATGTCCGTGACCTAAATGCTTTATTCTATGCTAATANTAGAGGAAAATTTAGTAGCACCTATAGCTAGGATTTTAGGTAAAACTAATAATGAGGTACAAGAAATACTAGAAGGTCCTAGTGAATAAATCAAAAGTCAAAATTCAAAAGTCAAAATTTATTTCGCTCCTGAGTTTTCTGTCTCCAAATACTCCGCAAACGGAATTTACGAATGTCCGTGACCTAAATGCTTTATTCTATGCTAATAAAGTTAATAATTGTAATTAACGTTACCGAAAAATCAAGGTATAAAGCCTTCTATTTCAAGAGAAAAAAAGTGCTAGGATATTTCTTTATTTTCAATCCGATGGTTTTAACAAGAGTTAATTATCAATTATCCATTAATTAATATCAGGCATAATTGTTTCCTGAAGATTAGCATCTACAAGGTTAATATTATCAATCAAAGCATCAGTAAAATTAGCTCTTCTTAAATCTGCTCCTCTTAAATTTGCTCCTGTTAAATCTGCTCTAATTAAAATAGCTTTCTTGAGATTAATACCTCGACAATAACTTTCCTGTAAATTTGCATCTTGCAAATCAACTTTTTTAAGTTCAGCAAATCTCAAATCTGCTCTATAAAGGTTTGCTTCTCTTAAAGAAGAATTTGATAAATAAATCCCACTCAGATGAGCTTTAATCAGATTAGCTTTGTCTAAATTAGCTTGATAAAAATATGACCCAATTAATTGACTGTTATAAAGATTAGCATAGTTAAAATTAGCATAACTGAAGTTAGCTTTCATTAAATCTGCGTTGGCTAAGTTGCTTCTACTCAGGTTAGCTGAAGTTGCATCAACATATCGACAATTAGAATTTTGTAAATCAGTTCCAATTAAATTAGCATTAACTAAATCAGCTTCAATTAAATTAGCATTTCTTAGATCGGCAGAAATCAAATTAGCATTTATTAAATTAGCACCCTGAAGATTAATAGCAGTTAGATTAGCATTTATTAGTTGAGCTGAAGTAAAAATAGCATCTCTACAATTAGCATTAATCAATTGAGCTAAAGATAGATCAGATCCTGTTAAATTTACTCCTTGAAAATTAACACCTTCTAGATTAAAACCTCTCAAGTTAGCATTAGTAAAGTCAGGTTGTAAATGTGGATTTTTATATCTCCATTCATTCCAGACAATTACACCACGATTAAGTAAGGCTAGATATTCTTGATTCGCCATATTTTTATCAAAAGCTATTCTTAAAAAAGCGGTCAGCTCTCAGCATTCAGC
>NZ_LGSU01001267.1 GCF_002260545.1 Hydrocoleum sp. CS-953
GATAATTGATAATTGATAATTGATAATTGATAATTGATAACTGATAATTGATAATTGATAATTGATAATTGATAAAAAGATATGCCAAGAAATCCTGATGAATTTGCGATACACCTAATATTAGAAGGTGGCGCTCGTGAAGAAGTACGTTTTCTTTCTCTTAAAGATTTTCAAACCTGGTATAGTGGCGTTGTAGTTCCCAAGCATGACTCTCAAGAATTTGTCAATGTACCTATTAAGACTATTCAAGGAGAATATATGGTAGTTCGCCCTTCTGCTATAATTGCCATTCGGGTTGAACCTATATTTAATTCTAGTGTTGAAAGATATTAAATGAATCCTCTGGTAATAGGTATTGATATAGGGGGAACGGCAATTAAACTTGGAGTTTTTGCTAAAGATGGAGTTTGTCATAAATCTTTAACTGTGCCAACTCCTCAACCTGCCACCCCAAAAGCAGTTATTAAGGTAATAGAAGAAACAATATCTGTTCTAAGAAAAGAACCTCAGCTAGACAATTTAGGAGCTATACAAGGAATAGGTATTGGAGTACCAGGCCCTGTTGATGCTGAAGGTAGAATTTCTAGGATAGCAATAAACTTGGTTGATTGGCAAGAGGTTCCTCTAGCCGAATTGTTGGAGGAAAAGACTGGTTTACCAGTAGTCATTGCTAATGATGCTAATTGTGCTGCTTTAGGAGAAGCTTGGCTCGGTGCGGGTAGTCAGTTTAAAAATATGATTATGCTGACCCTGGGTACGGGTGTCGGAGGAGCGATTATTTTGGATGGCCAATTATTTGTAGGTCATCAAGGTGCTGCCGGAGAGTTAGGGTTAATAACTTTAAACCCTGATGGACCGGAATGTAATAGTGGTAATAATGGTTCTTTAGAACAATATGTTTCTGTTCAAGCGGTTCGTCGAGATACAGGAAAAGAACCTTTAGAATTAGCTAATTTAGCTTTAGCTGGAGATAAGTTTGCCCTAGAATTTTGGCAAAACTACGGACGATTTTTAGGAGTAGGGTTGACAAGTTTAATTTATATTTTAACTCCAGAAGCAATAATTATTGGTGGTGGAATTAGTGCTGCATCTGAACTTTTTTTCCCTGCAACTAAGGCAGAAATTGAGCGACGAGTTCTTTTTAGTTCTTATTTAAACTTACAATTATTAACTGCTAAATTGGGTAATCAAGCTGGTATTGTGGGAGCTGCTAAATTAGCTTTAACTAAGTTTTTAGATCAATGATTTGAGAGTTGTGAGGTAAGCGTTCAGCTATTAGTACGAAACATTTTATCTGGAATTTTCTCAAACAGTATTGAATTAGAGTATGAGGGTTAGTTAGTAGGGAATAGGGATAATTTTAAGGGATTTTTAGTCAGAGAATTTTCTCTCAATCTCTTAATAATAATTATTTTGAAAAAGGTAATTAGCCGTTTTGCTGCGCAACATCAAAGGCGGTAGTCTTGTGGCATCCAATAGAGTGATAGATGAAACCTGAATGGTTAGATTTTGGGAAAAATATCATAGAGAATAGGATATGCTTAATTAATAATAACTAAGTTATAGCACTATGCAAATAGGTTAGGACATTTATAAATGCTCACACTGACTCAGAGATTACTTTTGACTTTTGAATGCATGACTTTTAACTTGCGCGTAGCGCTATAGGTGGAGTTAACATCAAGTATATTACTATCAAATTTTCTTATGGTAAAGAATACCCAGTTACTTTATTGATAAATTCTGAAACTTTTTTATAAGCTTCTGGGTCACTATTGGGGTTAATAATAACATCTTTTGTACTATCTGGTAGCCAGAAAGTTATCCTACCATTAGGTTCCCAAGCAAATGTAGTAATACAACTTAAATTTATCAACCATTCATGGCGATCATAAATAATTTTTACCCAAAATTCATTATGAGTTTCATACCCTATTTCGATCTTTTTTTTAATATATTCTAGAACTAACTGATAGTCATGTTCGGAATTTTGCTGATTTAATATAATTGGCTGACTGCTATTTGGCAACCAAAAAGTTATCCGCTTATTTTGCTGACAAGAAAAAGCAGTAATACTGTCAAGATCGATCAAGTATATACTTCTTTCATAATTTATTTTAATCCAGTAGGCCACAGGACCCCCTCAAAGCTTTGATTTCTTGCATTTCCCCACATCCTGCAAGTTACCCTAAAAGTCTGATAAACATTATTTATTTACCCTTGATATTGTTACTCACTACCCAATGAAAAAGATTTCTTCTTTAAGAAAATGTTAGCAGAAGCTTCCACCTAAAAATCTTATCAAGAAACTAATATTTTAGGCGGAGATAAATGTCAAGCATTGAATTAACTGTAGTCATACCTCCTTTGTTTCTGTAGTTAGGTATTCTGGATATGTCTTTGATTTTCTCTTATTTATAAGCTTTAAAGAGACCATAATAATATTGAAATGATTCAGCTACAATTATGAGTTTTTTTGTGCTGCAAGTGAGATGTCAAACTTGAGAGTGATTATTGTTTAGGATATGCTTACAAATAGCTCTTCCAATTCATTTGAGATAGGTATCTCTATCATTTTCCTCTTTGTTTTTGAAACTTCTTACTTCTTCCTTTTTCCCTCTTACTCACTTGTACCATTTTTAATAAGCATTTATAAAATTTTTATAATAAAAAATAGCTCCGAAAAGTTCAATATTTANCTCTATCATTTTCCTCTTTGTTTTTGAAACTTCTTACTTCTTCCTTTTTCCCTCTTACTCACTTGTACCATTTTTAATAAGCATTTATAAAATTTTTATAATAACATATAGCAATTCTAAATTGGTCGTGACAAACCAAAAAGTAGATAAAAAAACTGAAACTCTTGCCTGTTCCCTATTCCCTGTTCCCTGTTCCCTAAAAGCAGTAAGACTTTTATACACAAATAAAATAGGATTGCTATAGCAATTATATTTCAGTTGTAAGATTTTACTGGTAGGGGCAATTCGCTAATCGCCCGTACAAGATTCAGGAGTCAGCAGTCAAAATATAAAAGGATTTTGATTTATCTTAATTGTTCTTAAATTCTATCACAATCATTCCTAATTACTATATAGCAATTCCCATAATGGTGAGGTACAAAATTCTAATTTTGAGGGAACAGGGTATAGGGAGTAATAAAAAGATCAAAACATAACTGTACTTCACCAGGTTGGGAAACGCTATAACAAGTTTAGTAGTCTAACCTGAATAACTTCTTCGTTTTTATCCCCTAATTCAAATACGGGGACTTTCAACGGATGCTTTCTCTAAAATAAATATTAGTTTGCTTCAAGCTCTTAAAGTTAATAAAAACAATCCATAAATAAATATGCTGAAAAAAGACTATTTTACCAAATATTTAGACTTGTTATAACTAAGGTATAGAACCTGTGCTAACTATATTCTCTTGGGTCGCTTCAGCATTATTGACAGACAAATTATCACACTTTTCTTGTTGACTAGCTGCTAGAAAAAAGTGATGAAATAGAGGGTGGGGACTACTAGGTCGAGATTGAAACTCTGGATGAAATTGAGTAGCAATAAAAAAAGGATGAGCAGGAAGTTCAATAATTTCTACTAGCCTACCATCAGGAGATGTTCCACTTACTACATATCCTGTTTCTAAGAACAAATTCCGGTAAGCATTATTAAATTCATATCGATGTCTATGGCGTTCATAAATTACTTCTTGCTGATAAGTTTTAAATGCTAATGTGTCCCCTTGTAGACGGCAAGGATAAAGTCCCAGTCGCATAGTGCCACCCAAGTCTACTACATCTTGTTGTTCTGGCAATAAATTAATCACTGGATTTGGTGTTTGAGGGTCAAACTCCCCACTATGGGCATCATCCAATTCTGCTATGTTCCGTGCCCACTCAATTACCGCACATTGCATTCCTAGACATAACCCCAAAAAAGGAATTTTATTTAGTCTGGCATATTGAACTGTAGCTATTTTCCCATCAATACCTCTCACACCAAACCCACCTGGCACAATAATTCCATGAGCATTTTCTAGATAGGTCTTGGCTCCATTGGCCTCTACATCTTCAGCATTTACCCAACGCAGATTTAAGTCCACACCAACAGCGATCGCCGCATGACGCAATGCTTCTACCACTGACAGATAAGCATCGCTGAGTTGAATATATTTACCCACTATGGCAATTTCTACAGTAGTAGCAGTAGATGATTGGCCTTGGTTAGTCTGTATTTCTTCTTTGTCTCTATGGTAAAGACGATTGACCAAAGTTTGCCATCGATCCAGATTTGGTTGACGTTGCTCCATTTTTAATAGTTCTAGAGCTTGGACTGCTAGTCCTTCTGCCTCTAACATTAGAGGTACTTCATAGATACTTTGAGCATCCTGAGATGTAACTACAGATTCTACAGGTACATCACAGAACTCGGACATTTTTTCCTTTAAGCCTTTACTAAGTTGGCGATCGCATCGACAGACCAAAATATCTGGCTGAATACCAATGGAGCGTAATTCTTTAACGGAGTGTTGAGTGGGCTTAGTTTTCATCTCCCCTGCTGAAGCAATCCAAGGGACCAGTGTCACATGGACATATAAAACGTTATTTCGTCCCACATCTTTACGAAATTGCCGAATTGCTTCTAAAAATGGTTGAGATTCGATATCTCCTACTGTCCCTCCTATTTCTGTGATTACTACATCTGGATTAGCATTTCTAGCGACCCTATGTATTCTTTCTTTTATTTCGTTGGTAATATGGGGGATAACCTGAACGGTTCCTCCTTGATAGTCCCCTCGTCTTTCTTTATTAATTACTGCCTGATAGATTGAACCTTGAGTAACACTGTTGAGGCGAGACATTGAGGTATCTGTAAATCGTTCATAGTGGCCTAAGTCTAGGTCTGTTTCTGCCCCATCTTCTGTGACAAAGACTTCTCCATGTTGGAAAGGACTCATCGTCCCTGGATCTACATTAATATAAGGATCTAGTTTGAGAATGGAGACGGAATAATCCCGTGATTTGAGCAAACGACCTAAGCTTGCTGCTACAATTCCTTTACCAATACTGGATACTACTCCACCAGTTATAAATACAAATTTAGTCATAGATTTTTTTCTCTAAGGATAGAAGGAAGTTGTAAACTTTAGATTAGCCACACTAATTTATACGACCCATGCTTTTGGTGTAGCCTACCATTTGGCATAGCAAAGAGATATTGGGCTAGACTCATCTATAATTACATTACATTTTTTCTATCTCATATCTTTTTGAGGGAATTATCAAGAATTTACTAATCTCTAGCTTCGGCAAAAGTATTATATACAGTAATTAAAAACTATAGCGCTACAGTTAACCTAACTGTTATGCCTTTCTATCTGATATCTATTTTAGGGGGGGTGGCATAATCTAGATAATTATAAATATCTACACTACTTGTTCTCGTTCCTATTGATTAAAACTACTTCCTACTCCCTATCCCTAAGAAATCAAATCATATCCGCACTTCAGCAAAGCCTTTTAGGAAATTACCAATTCTTGGTAACCTCTATTTCCGCAAAAGTATCATAATATATATAGCAATCCTATTTTATTAGTGGCAAAAATATTCCCACTTTTTGGTATGGAGGTATCAAGGCAATGGGCAATGGGTAAGAGTTTTAGAGTTTATTTCTAGTTTTTGAATTGTTACAACCTATTTAGGATTGCTATCTTAATTAGGGCTTGCTGATTAAATCTCAAAGCATTTACAGATAAATGTTTTAGCCTTTTTAGGTTGTTCATTAATTGATAATTGATAATGGATAATTGATAATTACCGAAATATTGTGGTTTAAAGCCTCCCCTTTTAAGGGGATAATAAATAAAAATTTTCCTGTTTGTCAATCCTCTCCTTTTCAAGGAGAGGTAATTCGCGCATTCTTAATTCTTGAACTCTGGTTAAAACCGTTACGGAATTGAAGATCAGGAAATATCCTAGCACTTTTTTTTCCTTAAAAGGAGAGGCTTTAAACCAGAATTATTTAATAATTAATAATTAATAATTAATTATTCGGTAAAAAGTACCAGGTTTTCAGCTCTTAATGCTCATGTATATTAGTATTTTCGGCGCATAGTTGGGCAAAAAAATACTCCCCTACTCCCCTACTCCTTAAAAAAGACTTTTTCAGCAAAACCTAATTAAGGCTGGTTGATTAACTCTCAAAGTATTTACAGATAAAGGCTCAAGCCTTTTTGTAGCGAAAAAACACAAGCTTTTGAGTCTAAAAACCTCAAAATGCTAACTTTTTGATTAGACAAGGGCGCAAAAATCAAGGGATAGTTGCTCATCCTACTTACTCTATAATTTCCATTTCTCCTGACTTCTAACTTCTACCCTCACTCATATTTTTCAGCAAACCCTAATTAAAAACTATAGCGCTATAGTTAATCTAACTTTTTCTATTATCCCTACTCAATACCTAGTCTTTACATAACTACCAAGAATTGGTACTATATAGCTTCAGCAAAAGTATCATATAGAGTAACTAAAAACTATAGCGCTATAGTTAATCTAACTTTTATCCCACTAAAANAAGAGTAATCCCCACCAGGTTCTAGTTGATAATCCCATTTTTCTAGAAACCTACCCAAAGGTTCTTGAATTAGGGCACGTCCTTGAGAAGGTTGAATATATAGAGTTTTTCCCTAGTTAGTTTAACTTTTTCTATTATCCCTACTCAATACCTAGTCTTTACATAACTACCAAGAATTGGTACTATATAGCTTCAGCAAAAGTATCATATAGAGTAACTAAAAACTATAGCGCTATAGTTAATCTAACTTTTATCCCACTAAAACCTATAAAGGCAAAACATAATTTATGGAGTGGCGCTTCTCGTAAGTCCAGCTAAGAATTAATATTTAATTTTTGCTAAAATTTAGCCTTAATAGTAAAAGAGTAATCCCCACCAGGTTCTAGTTGATAATCCCATTTTTCTAGAAACCTACCCAAAGGTTCTTGAATTAGGGCACGTCCTTGAGAAGGTTGAATATATAGAGTTTTTCCCTNTTGATAATCCCATTTTTCTAGAAACCTACCCAAAGGTTCTTGAATTAGGGCACGTCCTTGAGAAGGTTGAATATATAGAGTTTTTCCCTGTCTAAAACGCCATTTAAAGTACCAACCAAAAGGACCAGCACTAACCTCTCCTTCAATAGTGCCTTTTTGCCAAGAGTGGCAAGTTATTCTGACGTAAGCAGTAGTTTGTGGTAGACCCTTAGAACTCATTAATAGTTATCAAGTCAATCTTTCACTCACTCAAAAATTATTTCTACTGGAGTGACACAGCTAAATTCTGTGCATTAGGGCTAGTTCATTTGATTCAAGGTTATGTATTAATTTGAATACCGAACCCGTCCCTACTATTTCAACATTTTAATTGTGTCACTACACTACTGGACTAACACAGTTGCAACATTTTTAGGTGTGTCGCTGCACTACTATGGATCAAAAGCCTTGAAAATACTTTCTGAATAATTTAATTAATCTTCTGGTAGTATTATAGTTTTACTGTTATAGAGACTCATCGCTTTTTCAATTCCTTGTTTAAGAGAAAGTTCTACTGCATCTACAACCAGTTCCAGCACTTGAGTCATTAATTTGTTTTCTGTAGAACTAAACTTTCCTAAAACATGACTAATAGTTTTTGGGTCTCCACTCTCAGCAGTAACATTTTTGGGCTTACCAATACCTATTCGCAAACGAGGAAATTCTTGGGTTCCCAAATGAGCGATCGCCGACTTCATCCCATTATGGCCACCTGCTGAACCTGACAAACGTAGTCGCAGTCGTCCCATGGGTAAATCCATATCATCATACACTATCAGCACAGAAGAAGATGGTAGTTTATACCAATCTACCACCGCACGAATTGCTTGTCCCGACCTATTCATATAAGTTAAGGGCTTCAATAAGTAAATTTTTTCAGCTTTTGTGCTTCTGCCTTCTCCGAATTCTGCTTTAAATTTACGATTTTCTGATAAAGAAATTTGCCATATATTAGCTAGATTATCAACTACAGCAAATCCTATATTATGCCGAGTTTGATTATATTTTGCCTCTGGGTTTCCCAAACCTACAATCAATTTAGGAATCACTAATTTTTGCCCTGCCGCCACCTCTTTCATTGCCTTAAAATTAAAAATTTTATCTCAAAACTATAATAATCTTTTAGATTGGCTCAGGTGATTTTTTTTCTACTTTTACCGGATAAATAATTAATAATTATTAATTAAATAATTCAGCATAATTATCCTCCCCCTTCAAGGGGAAAAAAAGTGCTAGGATATTTCCTTATATTCAATTCCCTTACGGTTTTAACCAGAGGTAATTATCCATTAATGAAAAATTAGCTTTTCTGAGACACATCTGTGGGAGAAGAAACATTTACGGCTTCTTTGGAATCTGATTCAGGTTGATATTTACTTGCTTGAGGCACTTCTTCTAACTGTTTTGCTTCTCGTTTAAATTCATTTTCAAACTCTTTAGCTCCTGCCTTAAAACTATTTATAGCTTGCCCTAAACTACGACCAATTTCTGGCAGTTTCTTCGGACCAAATATTAAAAGAGCTACTACCAGAATAACAATCATTTCTGGGAGACCAATACCAAATATATTCATCTTGTTTTACTCCTAAAAATTTACTTGAAGTTAGCATAAAATTAATGTAAGCATTTCCTGCATAATGCTATGCAAACAGCTTTTTAATTAACAATGTAACTCGATAGACTATTAAGGTTAACTGATGGATTTTTAGGGGGCAATTAATAATTATTAATTAAATAATTGAGCACCCTTTGCCTCCCCTTTCAAGGGTAAAAAAAATAAATTTTTTCCTCCTTTGTGTCAATCCTCTCCCTTTTAGGGAGAGGTAATTAT
>NZ_LGSU01001268.1 GCF_002260545.1 Hydrocoleum sp. CS-953
AGATGGGGAGAGTTGGAGTATTTTTTAATCTTTTTCCCTTATTGCTTCTCTACCACAGACGACTAAGCTCCCTCGCTTTTCAGACAAAGGCAAGGATACTGTTAGGGCTTCTATAGAAGCCCTAACAGTATCTCCAGAAAATAGGTCCAAGTCGAGAAGTAATTGATAATTTATGGGTAATATATTGATTGGATTTGGGATGAAAGGAGAGGTCTAATACACCCCATCTCCCCACATTCCCCACACTCCGCACACTCCCCACACTCCATTTTAAGTACACAAATAGATACCAAATGGCTTCTATAAAATCTTAATGCATGACTTTTGTACGGGCGAATGGCCATTAGCTACGCACAACTTTCCTATCGGAATGCTCCGCAAACGTTTTATATGTCGCGTAGCAAAACGCCCCTACGACTTTTGACTTCCGTGAAACGGTATAACTTTCCTATATCAAGAATGGTTAGCTTAGAATAAGAATATAATTTGTAAAATTTTGTTAACTTATAGCTTTAGTGGCTAATTCATGACCAAAAAATAAGGTCTCAACCCTCCCCTTTTAAGGGTGGGAGGATAAAAAAATAAACTTCAGTATTTCAAACCTCTGACTTCAGCGGTCGGAACTGATAACTGATAACTGATAACTGATAACTGAAATGACTACTTCCACTCTCCTATTCTCTCCAGTAGAAGCAGACCTACAACTGCTAACAGATAACTTAAAACAATTGGTAGGTGCCCGTCACCCCATACTATACGCGGCTGCGGAACACCTATTCCGTGTCAAAGGAAAACGGGTCAGACCAGCCGTTGTCCTATTAATTTCACGGACCACCATGCCAAACCAGGAAATTACTCCTAAACATCGTCGTTTAGCAGAAATCACAGAAATGATCCACACTGCTAGCTTAGTTCACGATGATATAGTAGACGAATCAGAAATTCGTCGAGGCGTCCCTACGGTTCACAGTTTATTTACTAATCGTGTGGCCGTACTAGCTGGAGATTTTCTATTTGCTCAATCATCTTGGTACTTGGCCAATCTAGATAATCTAGCAGTTGTCAAACTACTTTCAGAAGTAATTATGGATCTTGCCGAAGGAGAAATTCAGCAAGGACTACATAGATTTGACACTGATTTATCTATAGAAGCTTATTTAGAAAAGAGCTATTACAAGACAGCTTCTCTAATTGCTAATAGTTCTAAAGCTGCAGCTATTATTAGTGGTGTCTCGCCAGAACTAGCCCAGGATATGTACTACTATGGTAAATATCTAGGTTTAGCATTCCAGATAGTAGACGACATACTAGACTTTACTAGCGCTACAGAATCTCTAGGAAAACCTGCTTGTTCAGACCTGAAAAGCGGCCACTTGACAGCACCTACATTGTATGCTTTTGAAGAAAAGCCGGGCTTAGAAAAACTACTTGAAAGAGAATTAGCCCAAGATGGTGATTTAGAAGAGGCCATCCAATTGATTAAAGATAGTAACGGAATTGAAAGGTCTCAAGAGTTGGCTGCTAAACACGCGAAGATGGCTGTTGAACATTTACAATCTTTACCAGATTGTGATTCTCGTCAAGCTTTGATTAATCTTACTGACTATGTTTTAAGTAGACTGTATTAGACTAATGAATAATTAATAATGAACAATGGATAATGAACAATGGATAATGAACAATGAACAATGTAAACTACCTCTAACTATTAATTATGAGTTATCAAAGAAAGTTAGATAGAAAACTAGAGGTTTAAAAAACTCTTTCATTATCAATTATCCATTATCAATTATCCATTATTAAGCAATATCTGAAGGAAATTTGCTAGAGTTGGAATTAGAGGATGCCTGATACTGTCTGAGATATATAGTTATCAGTTTTTGGACATCCTCTCTCTTGACCTCCGTAGCTGTTGTTAAATCTCCTGGTTTTTCAAAGAATACAAGACTATCTAAAGGCTGAATTGCTATCATTTGAAAAAGTATATGAATAACTGGCATAGGCGTTGCTACAATACGTTCTTCCGCAGGAAGACCAGCAAAGGATTCTTCGGAAATAGATGATGAGGCATCATTTAGTGTCGGAAAAGCATAAATAACTCGTTTTTCTAGTTCAGATTGACTCTGATGACCTAAAGTAGTCAAAACCCAATTTTGCGTGTAAGTTTGTAAAATATAGTATTGCAAATGTTGTAATTGTTCAGCTAACAGTTTTAAAGCAGGTATAATTGCCTCCACAATTTGTGGTGTATTACCATCTTGGGGTGCGTTTTCAATAAGTGTTTGGATTTGTTGTTCTAAGTTCATAATTAAATATTTTTTATCCTTTCAGGGTAGCGGTGTACAAGTAGCCATAAACCGATAATTTAGGGAATTTTCTGTTCCCTACTCGCTGTTACCGAAATTATCTAAAAAAATTGGGTGTATTTATGATGATTTATAAACTTTATTAGTAATTAATTATTAATACAATGATGGGGGAAATCTGCCAAGTTGGCGAAGAAATCTTAAAGCTACTCCTAGATGAATTTCAGCAGTCTACTCGTGCCTCAAGGCAAAACTGCTTAGAAGTAGCAGAACGTATTAGACAAGAAGTAGATAGGATTTGTACAGAAAGTAAAAGAATTCAAGGTTCGGGAGAAGTGGGTAAATGGGCTAAGAATTTAGCTCTACATCGCCTGAGACGATGTATACATTATTACCAGCTTCGTTCTCAAGAAGGAAGAGTAGAATTACATAGCACCCTCAGTGCTATTGTTTATAGATATATCACTCCTCCCCAAATACAATCAAGTTATCAGGCCAGATTAAATCTAATAGAAGATTTTTTACAACAATTTTATGTGGAGACCTTAAATGCTTTTCGGCGAGAAGCTGAACTTCCAGCAACTTATACTCCCCGTACTTTGTTAGAACTGGCAGAGTATATGGCCTTTACAGAACGTTATGGCAAAAGACGTATACCTTTGTCTGGTGGTCGGAGTCAACAATTGATTATTCTGAGGGCACAAACATTTTCCCAACAACAACCAAAAGAAACATCTGTAGATATTGACCAAGCAGCAGAGGGAACAGCTACTGACTCAGACAAAACCTGGAATGATGGATCTATCCAGCAAGTGCGAGAAGCAATGGTGGCACAAGACCCAGGTAATGATATTGGTTCTCTACGTCAGGTTGTGATTGAAGAACTAATGGCCTATCTAGAGGAACGTCAACAGCAAGACTGTGCAGACTATTTTGCTTTGCGTTTACAAGATTTATCCACTGGAGAAATAGAATCTATCCTGGGTCTGACCCCACGAGAAAGAGATTATTTACAGCAGCGCTTTAAGTACCACTTGCTTAAATTTGCCATGGGACATCGGTGGGAACTCGTTCATCAATGGTTAGAAGCAGACTTAGAGCAAAATTTAGGCTTAACTCCCACAGAGTGGGAAACTTTGCATCAGCAAATTGATCCAGAACAAAAGAATTTGCTAAAGTTAAAACAACAAGGTCTTTCTGATGAAGCGATAGCAAAAAGTTTAGGTCGTAAAGTCAACCAGGTTAAGAAAAAGTGGTATAAATTACTAGAACTTGCCTGGGAATTACGAAATCGTTCAAGTTCCGGAGCAGGGGCATCAAGTGATGAATAACGAAACGAATAAACAGGTGGAAACTTTCGAGAAAAATTTCTTTGATTGGCTATTATCAAAGCCAAGTTCTAAAGAAATATTAGCAGTAGGGGAAAGTCAAAAACCTATTGAGGATAGGTCAGCAGAAATCAAGGGGGAAGAAGAGTGGGAAGAACTAGATCCACTTGATTCAGAAGAAATTGACTGTCCCTACTATAACGAAAGTCCACCAATTACACTAGGAGAAGTACCAACTGTGTATAATCGTTTCGAGTCATTGTTACAAAAACGCCTGAAAGCTGAGATTGAAGCTAAACCGCCAATATTTCCTTGGGAAGAACCGGGATACGATACTGAGTATCCAGACGTTGAAGCTCAAGATTGGGTTTCCTCTATTAGTCTGTGGGCATCACAGATGAAAAATATCAGGTGGAGAAACCTATCTATACCCCTAACAGATAGTGTAACTTATCAACTGCTGAAGTCTTGCCAAGAGATAGTAAAATCCGATTTACTACCTGGTATTAGATTGGTTAAAGCTGTAGAGAATTTATTCCCCGGCCAATCTCAATCCCTCAATAATCTAGCAGGCTTAGTATTAGTAGGTCAATCTCGTGATGGGGAGTTGATTTCTCCTCAAGTCACTAATTATGACACTGCAACCCCAAGACAACAAATGTTGTTATCTTTACTGGCTGCCAAAGAAATTTTATCATCTTTAACTTTAACCTGTCATTTAAACCAGTCAGTGGTAAGAAGACAATGGGAAAGTACTTTGGGTTGGATTAATATTGAAGCTGAATACTCTATTCCTGAAGATAGAGCTTCTGCTTGTTTGAGAATTAAGGGTCAACTTCCAGCAGCAGCAAGCCTCAAAATTCAAGGAAGAGAAGTTCAAGCAACCTCTCAACGTTCAGATCCAGGTACTCTATGGGTAGAATTATTTGACCCACAACCAGATCAAAAATACGAGCTAATTATTAAATTGTTTAACTGGGACGAACCTTTAAAATTTGCTGTTTGTCTTCAAGTGAATTCTTAACTCTGAATTCTAAATACTGTGCCTATGCTGAAAAAATATTAAGCAGGACTTACTGCAAAAATCAACATTCCTTCAGCATCTACCACAATCATAAAATTATGCCTAATTCTTCTTCTGCGTGGGAAGTGCGAAATCTACCTATATTAGGACCTCTGTGGAGACAAATAGAAGCAGCGCCTAAACCTGTTCCTGAAGATTCTATTCTATTACGAGTCATGGTACAGGCATTGGTAATAGTAGGTATTATAGCGGTTGATGTGGCTGCCGGGGTGGCAACAGATGAACTGCCTTTAACTTTTTGGGCAGCACCACTAAGTATTATAGGAGCAATTTGGAGTTGGTACAATCGCTACAAAAGGAATGTACCAGCTAAATTTTGTTTGGCAATAGGAATGTTATTAGCTTTAGCTGCTTTTTTGAGCAGGTTGGTTGGTGAGTTAAATGATACTCGACTGGTATTGGCCGAATTATTGATTCAACTTCAAGTTTTGCATAGTTTCGATCTACCCAGGCGGAAAGACTTGGGTTATTCGATGGTGATAGGATTAATTTTATTGGGGGTTGCAGGTACTATTAGTCAAACTTTAACTTACGGACCTGTATTATTACTGTTTATTGTACTTGCTATTCCTTGCCTAATTTTAGATTATCGTTCTAGGTTGGGTTTGCAGTCAAAATTTTCGGCTAATAAATCAGAGTTTACTAAGCAAAAGCAGCGACAAAAAATATCTTTATTAAATGCTATTTCCCCTAAAAGACTAACAACATTATTGTTAGTAATTCTTGGTTTGGGTATGGCAATTTTTGCTTTTTTACCGAGGTTGCCTGGATATCAATTACGAACTTTTCCCATCAGCGCTCCAATTAATTTTGATGTACAAAATTTTGACGGGCGGACAATTACAAATCCTGGTTATATTGGTCGAGGTAGGGAAAATGGAGATGGTTCTGGAAATGGTAATGGAACTAATCAAGAATCAGGTCCGGGAAGTTTAGATACTACTTATTATTATGGATTTAATACTAAGATAAACCAAAATTTGCGCGGGCAATTAGTTCCTCAAGTTGTGATGCGAGTTAGGTCACAAGCCGAAGGATTTTGGCGAGTTTTAGCTTTTGATAAATATACTGGTGAAGGTTGGGAAATTTCTCGGAATGATAAGACTTTTACTTTAGGTCGTTCTAGTTTTTCTTATCGATTTGATGTGAATTGGCGACGGAAAAATATTTATCAAAATGAAACTAAAGAAGTTATTCAAAGTTATACAGTAGTTTCTCAGTTACCGAATTTAATTCCAGCTTTATATCAAGCCAGAGAAATGTATTTTCCTACTGAAAAAATAGCAATTGATCCTGATGGAAATTTACGTTCTCCTCTGGAACTTCGAGAAGGTTTAACCTATACAGTAATTTCTGATGTTCCTTATAGAAATCCTACTATTTTGGGTGAGGCAGGAACAAATTATCCAGAAAGTATTAGTAAATACTATTTACAAATTCCTCCTGAAATTAAGGAAAAAGTAAGACAAAAAACAGAGGAAATTTTAGCCAAGAAAAGTAAAGTTGCAAAAGAAAGTAAACCTATTACTTCTACTTACCAAAAAGCACTTGATTTAGCTCAATACCTCAAACAAAACCCAAATTATAAACTTCAGAAAGAACCGCCATTTTTTGCAGAAGGTGAAGATTTAGTCTCAGCATTTTTATTTGGTTATCAAAATAGTCCGGAAGGGGAAAAAATTACAGGTGGTTATGGCGATCATTTTTCCACAGTTTTGACAATAATGTTACGTTCTATTGGCATTCCTGCTAGATTAGTTGGCGGTTATGCTCCTGGAGAATTTAATCCTTTTACTGGTTTATATGTGGTAAAAAATACAGATGCTTATATGATGACGGAGGTATATTTTCCAGGTTATGGATGGTTTGCTTTTAATCCTATTCCAGGAATGCCTTTAATTCCTCCTTCTATTGAAAAAGGGTTTGGAAACCAAACCCCTACACTGATGGTTTTTTGGAAGTGGGTAGCTGGTTGGTTGCCTTCTCCTGTAACTGGTTTTCTAGAAAGATTTATTGGCGGAATATTCCGTTGGATATTAGGAATTATTGGTTGGTTTTTTGCTCTATTTTCCCAAGGTTGGCAAGGGATATTTGGCGGTTTAATTTTAGCTACTGCTTTAAGTTTTTTGGGTTGGTTATTGTATATTTTTTGGAGAAAATGGCGTTACGGTCGTTGGTTAGCAAGGTTATCTCCGATGGAGAGTATCTATCAACAAATGTTGAATTTAATGGCGAGTAAGGGATTAGTTAAACGTGGTTTTCAGACACCTTTTGAATATAGTAATCAGATTAGGGAACAGGGAACAGGGAACAGCGGTGCGACCCCGCGTCGGCGCAAGACGCAAGGGAACGCGCACCAAGAGAGGGAACAGGGAGAAATAGTAGAGGAAATTTCGCGAGCTTATGTTGGATGGCGTTATGGTAGTAAGGAAGTTAATTTAAGTAGATTAAAAAAATTACTGGGAAGTTTGAAGAAAGGAAGAAGTAAGAAGTAAGAAGTAAGAAGTAAGAAGTAAGAAGTAAGAAGAATTTAGTTATCTAGGGGAGAAGCGGTAAATATTGAAAAAAAAGAAAAATATACCTATAGTCGGGACGTTAGATGAAACGTCTCTACAAGGTTTTGATTTAACCTTAAGTAATCTGTCTGAAAACTGCTATTAAAGTATAACTAAACTGTGGAATTTTTTTACTAAGAAAAGGGAGATAACAGTGGAAGTCTCCCACTCGGACATTACTAAATATTAAAATTTAGTCAGAAATGAATTCTAATATCATGTTTCTTTGAATAACCACAAGAAAAAATTTAGGGAGTTAAGCAAAAAGTAAGCATTCAGCCGTCAGCTATCAGCTATCAGCTATTGTTTCTGATGTGCTATAAAAGCTTCATTAATGGTACTTAGACGTTTTCAGGAATAAAAATCGCTTTTTTTGCGTTTCATCTGCATAGCAAAGCATGGCCTTTACGAAGCATTCCAAAGGAAAGTAAAGGAAAAGTCAGGAAAGCTGAAAGCTGACAGCTAATAGCTGAATGCTTGCAGCAAAAACGAGAAGTTTAAAAAATATTCTGGCTTGGAAATAAGAAGATTTTTATTATGGTGAATTAATTAGACTTGATATAGCTTTTAATATTATGTCTGGTTGAATAGTTATAATTAAAGTTTGTAGTAGGGCTTTAGCCCTAAGTATAGATAGGGCTAAAGCCCTACTAGTAGCAAAAACTTTTGTATCACTGATTATCCGCACTTGATATAACTTCTGAATTATAAATTCAGAATAATTTTTGACCACAAATTTTACAGAATTTAGCATCTATATCGTGGTAAGAAAAACCACAATTACTACAGACTTTTTCTTCTTTATTTGCTGTTTTGATAAGTTGTTTAATTAAATCTCCAAGTTGATAAGGAATTAAACTAACACCCGTTAATATCATCAAAACAGTTAATAAACGACCTTTTTCTGAAATAGGAATTACATCACCAAATCCCACAGTTGTCATTGTAACAACCGAAAAATATACAGCATCTAAAAAAGTTGTAAATGATTCAGGATTGACACGATGTTCGACTTGATAAATTAAGCCAGAAAAGATAAAAATAATTGTAAATAAAGTAAATAATATCCTGGCAAAAATTACTCCATCTGCCGTACTAATCTTAAATATATAAATTTTCAACTTAAGAAATCTAATGAGTCTTAGAATTCGGAACCATCTGATAAGTCGAATAAAACTAAGTTCTAAAAATCCTGGAAAAATAGGTAAAATTGCGAGTAGATCGATAATAGAAAAAAAGCTAAAAACGAACTTTATTTTTTGCTCTGCACACCAAAATCTCAGCAAATATTCAATAGCAAAACATACTAAAATAGAATCATCTATTAGTTCTAGATTCCCAAAAATTTCCTCTGAAATTGGATAGGTTTCAGCAACAAAGATAGCAGAAGAAAGTAAAATCAAAAATAGTAAAATCAAGTTAATGGTTTTACCGATAGGATTTTCGATATCTTCCAAATAAAATGCCAGATTTTTTTTTGTTGGTATAGGTGACATATCAGTTATCAGTTATTAGTTATCAGTTATTAATTATTAGTTATTAATTATTAGTTATTCATAATTTTTAATCTTATGCTTGAGAGCAATAATTATCAAACTAGATTGTAATTATAAGTAGTGGTATGACACAACTAAAATGTTGCAATAGTAGGGGCGGG
>NZ_LGSU01001269.1 GCF_002260545.1 Hydrocoleum sp. CS-953
AACCTTCCCATCAATACTACCAGTATAGAATGTGTACAAATCCCCTTGAAAAGATTCAATTTTGTTCAAAATCAAATCCATCGAACTTTCTTGCAATAATACTTTTCCACTAGCAGGAAAACCATACTTATCTTTTTCAGTAATGTCTACTACCACCCATTGATTAGGGTATTTTTCTTCAATCTCGGATATTCTTAATTCTTGGGATTTTTTAACCATTTCAAGGATTTTCACTACAAGGATTACTAATAATATTATAAGATTCAAAACCTAGCAGGTTTGCTAAGACTTTCTACTTGTCGTAGCAAACCTAAAAATTGCTATATTACCAACCAAAAATAAAGCTACTTCCTTCAGATATTAGATTACCAATACCTGCGAAAGTATCATTGTTGTTATTAATTGGGAATCCCCAAAATGAGTCAGAATTTGAATCTTCAAATCCCTGGTTGATTGTCTGTTCTTCTTGATATATAGCAGAGTCAAAATTCATTAATTCCTGAATTTTTACTTTTGCTTGCTCGAATGATTCTTCTACTAATAAATCTTCTTGACTTCCCTGGGGATATTGATTGATATCTAGATAATTTTCGATTTTGTGTGAGTCTCTATCTCCTGGAAAAAAAGATTGTATAAAGTTCCCTGGCCAGCTAGGAAGATTATGTTGGTCTTCAGGAACAGCTATTCCTGGTAGATTTTTCAGACGGTTAGGAAAGTCATCTTCTCGTAATAAATAGTCAACATTATCGGAACTAATTCCCTGGAAGTCTGTAAAGGGAGAAAAAGCTAATATTCTTGTTCTTTCCTGAATATTTTCGGGCAGTTGATTATATATATCTTCAGCAAAAAAGTTGCCTTGGGAGTGAGCAATAATTAAAAATTTATCTTCCAAACTATTTGCTTGATCAATATTTTGAATTCTTTCAACTACACTGTTAGTAAATTGTGTACCTTCAAAATCATTTCCTGGAGTAACAGCTTGAATAATAGACTGAGCAAAGTCGAAGTTAATAGGTTTTGGTTTGCCTGACAAATTATATGTTTCTTCTTGAACTTGAGAATTAATACCTGTTGTGGCTAGTAAATTATTTACTAATGGGATGGTATTTCGGTAGTCTTCCAAGGTGTTATTAACACCATTGATATAAAATGAATGAATGGGTGCTTCTTGATTAGAGGTATCTGGTATTAAAGGTTCATCTTGAGTAAAATCGGGAACTACAATTTCACCAGTTATTTGGTCAAAGTTATTATTTGTAACCAGTGGCTCGTTTTCTGTAAATTCTGTTAGGATATCCTGAGTTTTATTATCAAAATTAATGTCAGTAGAAATGTTGGAATAAGAATCATTAAAAATCGTTGTAGTTGATGAACTACTGTTAGTGGTATTTGCTGTAGAGGAGATGCTAGTTGTGAATGAATTATTGTTAGTATTGGAGTTAGAGATGGAAGTCTGATTACTATTCGTAAATGTATTTCCAAAGGGTGAAAAAATACTCATTGATGAACTGCCATTAAAAGGACTATTCATCTGCATATTTCCGAAGGGTGAAAAAATACTCATTGATGAGCTGCCATTAAAGGGACTACTCATCTGCATACTTCCGAAAGATGAAAAAAGATTCATATTAAGTTTCTCCTTAATTTTTAGTGATTCAGACTTCTCTAATACTGAAAATTAACCTAATTAATAAGTTGATTCTAATATTAGAAGTAGTTGAATGAATTTGATTTGTTTCAGTCTGACATGAGGTTCTAAAATATTCCAGCACAAAAATAGATCATTTTGAATCTGTGGATAATGATCTAATTTTGTGCTTGATAAATAGTGGGTAATTTGTTATGTGAAGAGTATGATAGATTTTTTATTTAAAAAAGGTTAAATGTACATGGGCTATTTGCGTAAGTCCTGACTAATTTGGAAGAACAATTTTTCCAGGTTCTTCATTTGGGTATTTCTCTTTTTGCGGACTTAATAGTAAGTCTTTGCTTTCATACAAAATCCGTTTATGAAAAGCTAGTTTTTCCAAATCTTTCCAACTTTTCTGCCTTCTGTTTCTGCCTTCTACTTTCTGCGTTACTTTCATAATAAAGCTCCCGTGTCAACCGGATAATAAGTAAGTTGTTATGTGAAAAGTATGATAGATTTTTTATTTAAAAAACGTTAAATATTTACTCTTAAATGTCATACCATCTATTCTTATTTCTATGAACGAGTAGTAAGGACAAACAGTTATTTGCCCCTACCTATTAATTTATCAAATTGATATTAGACAAATTCAAAAGAGCTACTGTTTAAATTCAAATTCGTGTTATTTTTGACAATTCCAATTAATTCATCCTGGCGAGTCAAACCAGAAACTCCATCATCATCGAGGAAAATTCTTGTGTGGCCACCTGATACCTTTAAGACATAATCACTTGCCGATCCATTCAGTTGAATTTTATCTTCACTGGGATTAAAATCTTGGAGGACAGCATAATCTCTTTTGCCAGAATTTGAAGAGTTACCATCGTTATAATAGACATTGCTGTTGTCTCCAAGTATGAACTGATCGGGTCCTGTTCCTCCGGTTAAGCGGTCTCTTTCTCCTCGTCCAGCATTGCCAGTGCTAGTTATGGTAACAGTTGATACTCCATTATTTGTAATTGTACTCACATTAGCATTAACACCAATTAGTAAGTCAACTCCTGCACCAGCAACTAATCGATCGCTGCCAGATCCACCTGTGAGAGTGTCGTTACCATTTCCAGCGTTTAACCTGTCATTACCTGAACTTCCATTGAGAGTGTCGTTACCATTTCCAGCGTTTAACCTGTCATTACCCGAACTTCCATTGAGAATGTCGTTACCCGAACCTCCGTTGAGAATGTCGTTACCCGAACCTCCATTGAGAATGTCGTTACCATTTCCAGCATTTAACCTGTCATTACCAGAACTTGCATTGAGAATGTCGTTACCATTACCACCTATTAAAGTATCTTTGCCAGAACCTGCATTAATAATATCGTTGCCGTTTAAACCATTGAGTCTATCATTGCCGGAAAATCCTTTAATAATATTGCTACTACTATTACCGTTAATAACATCGTTACCATTGGTACCTTCAAAAATGTTTGACGATCCAGAACCACCAATATTAATGTTAGAAATAGAAGTTATAGAGGACCCATTAGTAGAACCACCAACATTAATGTTAGAAACAGAATTTGAAGAAGATTCATTAATAGTTGTTATCGTTGATGAATTGCTGTTAATAGATGAATTGTTGGTATTGGAGTTAGAAATGGAAACCTGAGATGAATTATTATTACTATTGGAATTAGAAATGGAAGTCTGATTTGTGTTCATAACCATATTTCCAAAAGGTGAAGACATACTCATGGATGGAGTACGATTATTAGGACTATTCATAACCATATTTCCAAAAGGTGAAGACATACTCATGGATGGAGTACGATTACCAGGACTATTCATCACCATAGTTTGATTTATGCTTTGAAAAAGTGAAGAGAAATTCATTATGTTTCTCCTTTCAGAACTAACTGAATAGATTTGATTACTTTCAAATTTTACATTGGCTCTCAGAATACTCCAGCACAAAAACAGATCGGTTAGATTTCGTGTATAATGATCTAAATTTGTTCTTGACAAGCAGGGATTAAGGTGTTAAGTGAAAACTCTGAAAGCATCATCTGAAGGACTTAAAAAAATTAACGAAGCTATTGAGCAAATCCAAACAGAAAAATCATTGGCATTAAGTAACGATTATTGGGTGGATGAAGCTAGTAAATTTCTACCAATGGATAAAATTGGAAAGAAAGAAATTTCGGGTAGTGTTTCAAAACCCACCTGGCAGCGATTCCGAAATAATACTGGTGTAAAACCTAAAAATTTCCAAGCATTCTGCCAAGTTTTAGGATTAAATTGGGAAGATATAGTTGATAATATTCAACCTGCATCTTCGGATTTAAAAAAAGCTCCTACTACTTCTCACTTTTCGATTCCGAAATAATACTGGTGTAAAACCTAAAAATTTCCAAGCATTCTGCCAAGTTTTAGGATTAAATTGGGAAGATATAGTTGATAATATTCAACCTGCATCTTCGGATTTAAAAAAAGCTCCTACTACTTCTCACTTTTTCGGACGTACTGAAGAATTAGATATATTAAAAAAATCAATTTTGCAGGAAAAATGTAACCTAATTCTACTCCTTGGTCGAGGCGGTATTGGGAAAACAAGTTTATCAATTCAATTAAGAAACAAAGTTCAGAATAATTTTAACTATATAATTTGGCGAAGTCTTGAAGCATCTCCCAAAATAGAAAGCATTCTGGAAGATTCAATCAAGTTCTTTTCTAACCAACAAGAAACTATACTGCCAGAAACTTTAGATGAAAAAATAACTAGACTAATTCATTATTTTTCATCCTCTCGTTGTTTACTAATACTTGATAATGCAGAATCAATTCTTAAAAGTGGCAATCAGACAGGTAAATATCGGGAAGGTTATCAAGGTTATGGTAATTTATTCAAGCGAATAGCTGAATCATCTCATCAAAGTTGTTTGTTAATTACCAGCCGAGAAAAACCACAAGCAATGGATTTAATTGCTCAAAAAACTAAAACTATAAAAATTTTCGGATGTATTTTATCAAGCTCATCTCAAAGTTGTTTGTTAATTACCAGCCGAGAAAAACCACAAGCAATGGATTTAATTGCTCAAAAAACTAAAACTATAAAAATTTTAGAATTAGAAGGGTTAAATCTAGAAAATAGTCAAAAAATATTTACAGAATATGGAGAATTTTATGGCTCAGAAGATGAATGGAAATTAGTTATTGAACATTATGCAGGTAATCCTTCTGCTTTGGAAGTTGTAGCAGCAAGTATTCAAGAAGTATTAGGGGGGAATTTATCTAAATTTGTAGAAGATTATTTAAAGTTAGGACAGCTAAAATTCGAGGAGATTAACGATTTATATCAACGCCAGTTTAACCGTCTATGTACCTCAGAACAGGAAATTATGTATTGGCTGGCAATTAATTATGAACCTGCTTCAGATACGGAATTAAAAGAAGATATTATTTCATGGAAAACTAAACAAGAATTACTCCAATCATTAAGCTCTTTAAAACGGCGATCGCTCATCAAAACTACCGAATTAGGATATATAGTTATACCCGTAATCAGGGAATATATTATTGCTCGATTAATAGATGAAATTTCCCAAGAAATTCAGACGGCTCAAATACAAATTTTTAATAACTACTGTCTCTGCAAAGCAACAGCTAAAGATTATATTCGAGAAACTCAAGTTCGTCAGATTATTCAACCACTACTAGAAAGATTAGTTCAGGAACTAGGAGGCAAAATAAATGTTGAAAATAAACTCCAACAAATTATCTCAAATTTCCAACAAAATTCTCCTCAAGCTCCTGGATATTTAGGAGGGAATATTATTAACATATTGTCTCAGCTAAATACCGATTTAACTAACTATGATTTTTCTTATTTAACTATTTGTCAAGCCTATCTTCAAGGAGTAGAATTACATCAAATTAATTTTGCTAATTCTAATTTATCTAAATCAATTTTTTCCGAACCTTTAGGCAGTATTCTTTGCGTCGCATTTAGTGATGATGGTAAACTTTGGGCAACCGGAGATGCAGATAGAAATATTTATATTTGGCGAGTAACAGACGGTCAGTTTATAACTAATTGTTTAGGTCATACTAATTGGGTAAGGTCTCTTGTTTTTCATCCTCAAAAACCTATTTTAATTAGTAGTAGTAACGACTCCACAGTGAAATTATGGAATATTAATACAGGTGAATGTCTCGCTACATTAGCAGGACACACTGGGCAAGTTTGGTCTATTGCTTTGAGTCCAGATGGTAATACTTTAGCTAGTGCTAGTAATGATGCTACCGTAAGATTATGGGATATTAACTCTCATCAATGTCTTCACGTTTTACAAGAGCATATTTTCTGGGTAGTAGAAGTTGCTTTCAATGCTCAAGGAACAAAAATAGCTAGTGGTAGTGCAGACCAAACAGTAAAATTATGGGATGTTCAGACTGGTAAATGTATCAATAGTTGGCGACAACCAAATCATGTCGTCCGAGCGATCGCATTTAGTCCTGATGGAGAAACTCTAGCTACTGGTAGCGACGATAATTTTGTCAGGTTACTGGATATCCATAGTGGTAAATGTATCAAAACTTTTCCCGGACACAACGGACGAGTTTGGTCAGTTATTTTTAGTCCTGACAATCAAACTCTAGCTAGCGGTAGTACAGATCAAACTGTGAAGTTATGGGATATCGAAACTGGTGAATTATTACTGACTTTACCGGAAAAAAATCGACGAGTCAGAGCAATAACCTTTAGTAGCGATGGTAAAACTCTCATTACTGGGAGCGACGATCAAAGTGTCAGGTTGTGGGATATTCCTAAAGGTGAACCTTTGAAGACTATCAATGGTTATACTCAAAGAGTATGGTCAGTTGCTTTCTCTCCTGACGGTCAAACTTTAGTGAGTGGGAGTGACGACTGCACAATTAGACTCTGGAATATTGAAACAGGTGACAGTAAAACTTTAGGTCGTCATACAAAGCGCGTTCAATCAGTTGCTTTCCATCCTCAAGGAACAAAAATAGCTAGTGGTGGAAATGACGGTCAGATTAGACTATGGGATATTGCGACTGGGAAATGCTCAATTTTTCCCGAAAGACATGGAGACTGGATCTGGTTAGTTGCTTTTTATGAGGAAGGAAAAAAACTGATTAGTGTTGGAGACGATCGCTGTATTAAATTGTGGGATATGAATACAAATAGTTGTCTGGAAACTTTCAAAGATTATCCAAACTGGTTGTGGTCAGTTGCGATGAGTCCTGATAATCAAAATTTAGCGATCGCCAGTGATGGTAGATTATTACAAATATGGAATATTGAAACGGGAGAGCTTACAGATATAGGAGAACATCAAGATAAATTGCGTCAAGTTGCCTGGAGTTCTAATGGCAAAATTATTGCCAGTGCTAGTGATGACCTCACTGTTAAACTCTGGAATGCTACTACAGGTGAATGTCTACATACTTTGGCAGAATATACCAATCAAATTAGAGCGCTCGAATTTAGTCCTGATAGTAATCTGATAGTAGCTGGTGGGGACGATCATACAATTAAACTCTGGGATGTTGAAAGTGGGCAGCTCTGGCAAACTTTAACAGGACATGAAAATACTATTCGTTCTGTAGCTTTTAGTCATGACGGAGCGATGGTTGCAAGTGGTAGCGAAGACCAGACCATTAAACTGTGGAATACTCAAACAGGTAGCTGCATTAAAACTCTCAAAGCAAAACGCTTCTATGAAGGAATGAATATTACAGATGCTACAGGATTAACTGAAGGCCAAAAAGAAACTCTACTCACATTGGGGGCCACCGTAATATAGTAGGGACTTTCTATACAAAGTCCCTACTAAAAAATTTATATGGCTCAAGTTGACAAAATCTTCAGCCAAGCTGGCCATAAATTAGACTTAGAAAGTCTTTATGCTGATCTAGCTTCTGCTTAGTCAAATTTTATTGAAAAATCAACGGTTGAGTTTAATGGTTTTTTATACCAATTAGAGATATAATTTCTATCCCGATATCTACTAACAAAAACTGAACCTTAAGAATTTTCAATTCATTCTTTTCTTCTAAGGTGTAGGATTCGGATATTTAGCATGAACCTCATCAATTTCAGCAATAATTTCTTCAGTCAAATTTATCTCCACACTACTAATATTTTCCTTCAATTGTTCCATAGTTGTTGCCCCAATAATTGTACTAGCTACAAACCATCTAGAACGGACATAAGCTAATGCTAATTGTGCCGGAGTCATATTATTTTTATGAGCAATTTCTACATAAGCTGTTATTGCTTCAGTCAAATTTGTTTTACGATAACGTTGTTCAAATCCAGGGAACAAAGCTACACGAGAATTTTCAGGAACTCCATGCAAATATTTACCCGTTAAAAGACCAAAAGCTAGAGGACTATAAGCCATTAATCCCACATTATTAAATCGACAAGCTTCCGCTATATTTATATGAAAAATCCGGTTAACTAAACTAAAAGCATTTTGAATCGAAACTATTTTTGGTAAACCTACTTTTTCTGCTAGATGACAAAATTCACAGACTCCCCAAGCTGTCTCATTACTTACTCCTAAATAACGAATTTTTCCAGCTTGAATTAACTCGGCAAATACTTCTAATTGTTCGGCAATAGGTGTCGTATCTCGTTCGTTTTTTGGGTCATAATCTGGGGCGCCAAATAGAGGCACATAACGGTCAGGCCAATGAATTTGATAAAGGTCAATATAGTCAGTTTTAAGACGACGCAAACTGTCTTCTATTGCTTGCTGAATATTCGGGCGGTCAACTTGATTCTTTCCACCACTAATCCAAGTCATTTTAGGATTTTGTCCGGCAATTTTTGTGGCAATAATTAATTTATCGCGCTGTTGTTTAACCAACCATTCACCAATATATTCTTCAGTTTTTCCTTGAGTTTCAGCCTTAGTTGGAACTGGATACATTTCTGCTGCATCAAGAAAATTAATACCTTCAGCAACAGCATAATCAAGTTGTTGATGAGCTTCTTCAATAGTGTTTTGCTGCCCATAAGTCATGGTGCCTAAACAAATTTCTGATACATTGAGGTTACTATCACCAAGTTTGTTGTATTTCATCGGTTTGTCTTTTAGTAAATTATCTAATTTTATCCTAGCATTAATGGGAATAATGAAAATTTTTATAGTTGTTTTTTTGAGATGGGAAACAAAAAATATGAGATTTATTTAGATATGCTTGTCGGGCTTATTGAGCAATAAAAACCACCATTTTACTATATTTTTTTATTTAACTTGCTCAAGTAAAAGCTTTCC
>NZ_LGSU01000127.1 GCF_002260545.1 Hydrocoleum sp. CS-953
CTGATAACTAATAACTAATAACTGAAATGACTTGTCATAATAATACAGCAACAATCCCCAAATCCAATGCAACAAAAAGAGTTGCTTTAATTGGGATGCCAAATACAGGGAAATCTACATTTTTTAATCGAATTACTGGAGTTTCTGCTCATGTAGGAAATTGGCCGGGAATAACAGTCGATATCTTACAAGCTGAGGTCAAAATAAATAACGAAACAACACAATTTGTAGACTTGCCAGGAATTTATAATCTCAACGGTTTTTCCGAAGATGAAAAAGTAGTGCAAAGATTCTTAGAAAATAATCCTGCTGACTTAGTAATAGTAGTTATTAATGCCTCACAAATTGACCGTCAAATTCTCTTACCATTGCAGGTAAAAGCCTTTGGTTTACCAGCAGTTGTAATGCTTAATATGTCAGATGAAGCCAAAAAGTATGGAATTAAAATAGACACGGAAGAATTATCTCAACGTTTAGGAATGCCAGTGTTTTTAATAAGTGCTAAATATGGCAAAGGCTATATGAACGCATATATGGCAATTTCTGAAGAGTTAAAAGAGAGTCAAAATTCAACAAAATTAGATATCTTAAAAGCAGACGAAAATATTTCTGTTAATGAAATAGATGCTGTATTAAATGGAGCTGTAGTTATGCCTTCCGAAATGGCAAAAAATTTCACAGCTCAAATTGATAAAATTGTGCTTCATCCTGTTTGGGGTTTACCCTTATTTTTCCTAGGAATGTTCCTGGTTTTTTGGGCAGTTTGGAATATCGCACTTCCTTCAATAGACCTTCTTGAAATTGTGGTTGAATGGTTACAATCATCAATTGTTGAACCTATAGTTCAAATTTTTCCACCGCTAGTTGAAGACTTTCTAATGAATGGGGTTTGGGCCGGGGTAACTACAGTTGCTTCTTTTGTGCCATTAATTATCGTATTTTTTATAATTATGGCAGTGCTAGAAGATAGTGGATATCTATCACGTTCCGCCTATTTAATGGATGCCTTAATGGCAAGATTAGGTTTAGATGGACGTAGTTTTGTACTGCATATAATGGGGTTTGGTTGTAACGTTCCAGCATTAATGGGAACCAGGGTAATGCGTTCCCGTGCTTTACGACTATTAACCATGTTAATTATTCCTTTTGGTTTATGTTCGGCACGACTTCAAGTATTTGTATTTATCATTGCAGCAGTATTTCCTAATGGCAATGGAGCGATAGTTTTATTCTCTCTATATATCCTCAGTTTTCTGGTTGCTATTATCACGGCAGCATTATTTCAAGGAGTATATAAGAATGAAGAACCTTTCGTTTTAGAGCTACCTCCTTATCGTTTCCCTACATTAAAACAAATTTTACTGAGAAGTTGGGGAGAAGTTAGAGAATTTTTAGCTAGAGCATCTGGTTTTATTACTGTTGGTTGTATAGCAGTTTGGATACTCACAAGTTTACCTCCAGGCGCTACAGGATTAGATACAATTGGTGGTCAAATTGGTCAATTTATGAGTCCTATTATGGACCCTATTGGCATCAATCCTTATTTAACATTATCCCTATTTTTTGGCTTTATTGCTAAGGAAATTGTCATTGGTTCTTTAGCAGTTATTTACAGCATGAGCGAACAAAATGTTAGTAGTAATATTGCTGAGACAGTTACTTTTATTCAAGGATATAGTTTCTGTATTTTTTGTTTACTTTATACCCCATGTTTATCTACTTTAGCTACCTTAGTTAAAGAGGCAAAATCATGGAAATTTTCCCTACTTTCTTTAGTATTTCCATTAGTTTTAGCTTGGGTTGCTAGTTTCATTTTCTATCAAGGAGCTTTGGCTTTAGGTTTCTGAAATAAGGGTAAGAAAGAAGGCAGAAGGAAGAAGGGAAAAGGAAGAAGGAGAGAAGGCTTGAAAGTTGGAAAAACTTAAATTTCCTGTAGATACTTACCTCTTTTTTACACGCTCCGATACTAGCGGAGATGATATAACTAATAATTATTAAAAACCTTGCGGTATCCCAAGGTTTATTTTTTTCTCAAATTAGAAGAATAGCAACAGAAAAAAAGTTTTTGTTTGTAGTATAGCTCTCAGCCCTATCCATCACTTAGGGGTGAGAGCTATACTACGAACTTTAATTATAACTATTCAACCGGACATGATATAATATCATTTCTCAAAAACTTTATCTATTTCAGAGTAGGGGAGTAGGGGAGTGTAGGGACGTTT
>NZ_LGSU01001270.1 GCF_002260545.1 Hydrocoleum sp. CS-953
ACTTATTATTATATTAGTCATTGACCAAAATAAAATACCATACAGCATTTTTTATTATATTAATAAATATCAGGGACGTTTCATCGAACGTCCCTGCTGTGGTTTTGATATCAAATTCAGTAGTATCGATATAAAAAAGCATAGAAACCGGGTTTATATTAAGTGCCACACCATGCTAACATCTACCTCCCATAAACCCGGTTTCTTATAATACTTCCGTTGCCAAGCGGATTTGATATTATACCATTTCCCAAAAGTAATTCTTGATATTGTGAAAGTAGAGCTTTCTATCACAATATAAATCTTATTTATTCACCCCACTCTTACCGAAAAATTAAGGTATAAAGCATTTTAGGCAATCCTTCTATTACAGAAGAGGTAATTAATAATTAATAATTAATAATTAATAATTGTTGAAAACTTCTAAACTGCCACAAATTCCTTCACTTCACCAGTCAAACTAAACGGACGTACTTCAGTAATTTTCACTTTTACTAACTTACCTTTCAACTGATTAATATCCCCCTCAAAAAATGTCAGACGGTTGCCACGAGTACGACCCATAACTTGAGCAGAATTTTTAGGGTTTGTGTCTTCAACTAAAATCTCTTCAATACGACCCATATAACGTTGCGACCTTTCTGCTGCTTTCACACCCACCAAATGATTCAACCGTTGCAAGCGATCGCTTTTCACCTCTTCACTCAGTTGATTTTCCCATAAAGCTGCAGGAGTTCCCGGCCTGGGAGAATAAGCAGCAGTATTCAACAAGTCGAACCCAATATCGTCTACCAATTTCAGCGTATTATCAAATTGTTCCTCAGTTTCCCCAGGAAAACCTACTATTGCATCAGCACTAATAGAAGCATCTGGCATCAGTTCGCGAATTTTATCAATAATTCGGCGATATTTCTCATGGGTGTAACCTCTTGCCATCGCTTTTAATAATTCATTATCTCCAGACTGAAACGGAATATGGAAATGTTCACAAACCTTGGGCAACTCAGCACAAGCTCTAATTAAACGTTCCGTGAAATAGCGGGGGTGACTTGTCGCAAAACGAATGCGTTCCACACCTGGTACATCATGCACATAGTAAAGTAAATCTGTGAATGTGTATTTATTGCGCCCTTCTGCTGTTGTTCCCGGTAAGTCCCGTCCGTAAGCATCAATATTTTGCCCTAACAATGTAATTTCTGGATAACCTTGTTTCCCCAACTCTTCCATTTCAGCGCGAATAGCTTCAGGATAGCGAGACTGTTCTCTACCTCTGACACCAGGAACAACACAATAGGTGCAGTGTTCGTTGCAACCATAAATTATGTTTACCCAAGCAGTAATTTTACTATCCCGTCTGGGTTTGGTGATATCTTCGACAATGTGAATGGGTTCAGTGGCGACTACTTGGTTGCCATTGAATACCTGTTCTAATAAATCTTGCAAACGGTTAGCGTGTTGGGGTCCCATAACTAAGTCTAGTTCAGGCACTCGTCGCAATAGTGCTTCTCCTTCTTGTTGAGCGACACATCCAGCAACAATAAGAGTGAGGTCTGGTTGTTGGTGTTTGCGTTTTGCTTGTCTGCCAAGATAAGAGTAGACTTTTTGTTCGGCATTGTCGCGAATAGTGCAGGTGTTGTATAGAATGATGTTGGCATCGTTGGGGTCATCTGAGGAGATGAGGCCCATATTATCTAGAATACCCGCCATGCGTTCAGAGTCGGCCTTGTTCATTTGACAGCCGAAAGTGGTAATGTGATAGCGATTAGTATTTGTATTCATAATAAACTATTAGAATAAAATGATAGTATACAAAGGATTTAATATTATATCATAGTTTAGTTGATTTTAGGGAGGCGATCGCTAGCCAAATTTCTATGTTAACCCCTCAAACCCGCACAAATAAAACCACTCCAGTATATCGGATGGGCAAAAGGACATTCTTCTTGGCTCTTTTGCTTTAGGTTTTCAATTGTTGTGCCAATGCGATCGTAAATTTTAGCTTGCTTTGCCCGTTCTTTCTGCAACTCTTCATATTCTAGGGAATCTTTGGGGTAACTGTCCCGCTGCTTTTTTGCTTCTCGTAACTGTTCCCGGGCTTCTTTTAATTTCTTTCTTAAGGATTGCTCCAATTCCTTTCCATACTTCTCTTCAAACTCCTTGCCAGTCAACTGTCGTAATTTCTGTTGGGCAAGTTGCAAAGCTTGGGGACGATTTTTACCTGCCTGGCGCAGTTGATGGTAAAATATGGAAAATATGGAAGTGGCTAAGTCATCCACAGACCACAATGTACTCACTGCTCCCCTAGCTCCAGCGCATAAAAACCCTGTGTTCAAGGTCATCATGTTATCGCTGATGTCTGTGCTTCCGAGGTTGGTTTCACAACAAGACAGGAATACTTCATCTAAATCTGGGAAACGGAACGCCGGAGATAATAGCTGCCCCAGAGTTATCCTGCCGTCGGCTAAGATGAGGGCGGATTCGAGGTTGTTGTCGAGGCGAGATTGGGCGTGGTGGGTTGATAGTAAGCGTTGCACTTGGGGCAAGAGTTTTTTGTACTCGTTGACAGTGCCTTGGCTGCCTTGGAGATATTGGCTCTCGGCGACTTGGTACATTTCTGCAACTTGTCGCCCTTCGTAAGTGGAACAGGGTAAGTCTTGGGTGGTATCTTCCACGATGCCATAGGTAGGAGAATTGGTTGCCAGGGGTGGGCGTTGGTAGCAAAAGTCGAGAACTTGACAACTTGCCTGGGTGCGGATCAGGAATTTGTCGCCGAAATAGTGGTTGGATGCCAGGGGTAGGGCAGCAAAGGGGATTTGATGCAGATATAAATGGGGGATGAGGATTAATTCTTGGATGCCCTCTAATTTCTCTACTAATTTATCTAATTCCAACCGCCGACTAATTTCTGCGAATTTCGATGCTATCTGTTGATACCATTCGCTGTCTAACCGTTCTTTTTCCCTCTGCGACAATTCCTCAAGTTTAGATTTGTTGGCATTCTGGAAAGTTTCATCTTCAAGAAGGACAGTTACTTCTGTCTCTAGGAGTTTCCAGGATTCAATCGCCTCCACCTCGTATCCTAACAACTGGGCGACGGCAATGAAACCGGGTAAGTAGGAGCGCTCGACATAAGGTATTAACCAGTTGTCGCGCAACCAGATTTGCAACTCGCGATAACCTTGGCCTGAGCAGGTATGCACATCAACTCCACTGCGACGCACTATGAAAACGTGGGTGTCGTCGATGGTGCTGTAAAAGCTAAGAATGGCGGTGGTGTCGTCTTCGATAAGTTGCTGCAATTGGGAAAATTCCAAGGGGGCAACTTGAATACCTTCTGCCAACACTCGGTCTAATTTGCGAATTTGACGGTAAGTTTCCTGCTTTTCTGCTTCTAATTTTGCTATATCTTCACTTTTGGCTTCCAAAGCAGCCCGCTGGCGGGTAGCGGTAGCAGCATCTGTGGTTTCTCGGTTGTCTGGGGATTGGTTGGGGAACCTCAAGCCGTCTATTCGCCGTTCCAAATACTCAAATCGCTGCAATAGTTCTTCTACTTCTGAAGGAATTTCTCCTCGTTGGTAGACATCTTTACTTGCCATGAGATCGACTAACTGCCGACTGCGAGAACGTTCTGCGTATGCAAAAGCTTGGGAGTATTCCTTGAGGTTGACAAAGCATTGCACTATCTTAATGTAAACTCCTATTGCTTTTCTGAGGATTTCTTGACGGCGATCATCGTCTTTTGACCAACTACGGGTGAGTTCCACTGCGGTTATGGATTGTTTGTAGGCATCAATGGCTTGCTGCCAGCTCCTTTTCGTGAAGTGGAAGTTCCCTAAACCAATTGATGTGTTGAGACATTCAACAGGATTCGCTTTCGAGGTGTAAACTTCCAGAGCATTTTCGTAGGCAGCGATGGCTAATTCCAGATTTTCAGCCCTGTCTCCTTTGATTCTATTACCGTAGTCAGTGCCCAAATTATTCTGAGTCATTGCCCATTCGTTGGGGAAAGCATCTTGGGTGCGAACTTCCAGAGCTTTTTCGTAGGCAGCGATAGCTAATTCCAGATTTTCAGCCCTGTCTCCTTTGATTCTGTTACTGTAGGCAATGCCCAAATTATTCTGAGTCATTGCCCAGTAGTAGGGGAGAGCTTCCTTGGTGTGAACTTTCAGAACATTTTCATAGATAGCGATGGCTAATTCCAGATTTTCTGCGGTATCTCCTTTGATTCTGTTTCTGTAAGCATTACCCAAATTATTCTGAGTTATTGCCCAGTAGTAGGGTAGAGCTTCCTTGGTGTGAACTAAGAGAGTATTCTTGTAGGCAGCGATGGCCAATTCCAGATTTCCTGCCCTGTCTCCTTGTATTCTTTGACGGTAGGCTTCACCCAAATTATTCTGAGTATTTGCCCAGTCGTAGGGGAAAGCATCTTTGGTATGAACTTCCAGAGCATTTTCGTGGGCAACAATAGCCAATTCCAGATTTTCGGCCCTGTCTCCTTTGATTCTATTTCTGTAAGCATTACCCAAATTATTCTGAATCTTTGCCCAGTCATTGGGGAAAGCTTTCTTAGTGTAAAGTTTCAGAGCATTTTCGTAGGCAGCGATGGCTAATTCCAGATTTTTGGCCTTGTCTCCTTTGATTCTGCCACTGTAGGCAGTACCCAAATTATTCTGAGTCATTGCCCAGTCGTAGGGGAGAGCTTCTTTGGTGCGAACTTCCATAGCATTTTCATAGGCAGCGATAGCTAATTCTAGATTTTCTGCGGTATCTCCTTTGATTCTGTTACCGTAGACAGCGCCCAAATTATTCTGAGTTGTTGCCCAGTCGTTGGGGAAAGCTTTCTTAGTGTAAAGTTTCAGAGCATTTTCATAGGCAGCGATGGCTAATTCCAAATTTTCGGCTTTGTCTCCTTTAATTCTGTAATTGTAAGCAGCGCCTAAATTATTCTGAGTCGTTGCCCAGTCGTTGGGGAAAGCTTTTTTGGTGTAAACTTCCAAAGCATTTTCGTATGCCACAATGGCTAATTCCAGATTTTCGGCTTTGTCTCCTTTAATTCTAAAACTGTAGGCATTACCCAAATTATTCTGAGTCTGTGCCCAGTCATTGGGGAAAGCTTTTTTGGTGTAAACTTCCAGAGCATTTTCATAGGTAGCGATGGCTAATTCCAAATTTTCGGCTTTGTCTCCTTTAATTCTGTTACGGTAAGCAACGCCCAAATGGTTCTGAGTATCTGCCCAGTCGTTGGGAAAAGCTTCTTTGGTGTAAACTTCCAGAACATTTTCGTAGGCCACAATAGCTAATTCCAGATTTTCGGCCTTGTCTCCTTTGATTCTCTGCAAGTAAGCAGTGCCGAAAATAACCTGAGTCATTGCCCATTCATTGGGGAAAGCTTCTTTGGTGTAGACTTCCAGAGCATTTTCGTAGGCAGCGATGGCTAATTCTAGATTTTCTCCGGTGTCTCCTTTAATTCTGTTACGATAAGCATTGCCCAAAAGAGCCTGAGTAATCGCCCATTCATTGGGAAAAGCTTCTTTGGTATGAACTTCCAGAGCATTTTCATAGGCAGCGATCGCCATTTCCAGATTTTTTGCGGTGTCTCCTTTAATTCTGTCACTGTAAGCATTGCCCAAAGTACCCTGAGTCGTCGCCCAGTTGTTTGGGAAAGCATCTTTGGTGTAAACTTCCAGAGCTTTTTGGCACACAGCGATCGCCAACTCCAGATTTTCAGCCTTATCTCCTTTGATTCTGCTGTAGTATTCAATACCTAGTCGAAACGAAGAGTGGGCTTCCCACTGACGGTTTTTAATTTCTCTAGCAGCAACCAAACATTTTTGTAGGCATTCCAAAGACTGCTCGTATTGTTGCAAAGACTGATAATTAAAACTCAAATTCCAGAAAGAAACAAATTCCGCACAACGATCTTTAATTTCCTGTCTAATAGCCAAAGACTTTTGATGATAAGCGATCGCCTCTTCATACTCTCCTAAATTTCTACAAACATTACCCAAACCATTAAAAGCATCAGCCTTCCCTTTAGCATACCCCATCGCCTCAGCAATACTCAAAGCCTCTTGATAATAACCCTTTGCCTCCTCATATTTCCCCAAAGAATTATCCACCGCCCCCAAACCATTAAGCGCATCAACCTCTCCCTGACTATCTCCAGTTTCCCTAGCAATAGCCAAAGACTCTTGATGCAGAGCGATCGCCCTTTCATTCTCCCGCAAACACCGACAACCTTTACCCAAACTATTGAGAGCATCAACCTCTCCTTGACTGTCTGAAAGTTCTCGATATATGGTTAAACTCAGTTCTGAAAATTGTACCGCCTCAGAAAACTGACTAATTTCGTATTCGCGCCTCCCCATTTGACTCAAAACATCCGCAGTTTCCTGCCTCACAACCGCCTCTCTCTCAGAACTTCCCAACACCTCCCCCACTTGCAGCGCCACACTTAACAGGGAATTTGCCTTATCCCAATTTTTATTATCCCTCAAACTTTCGGCTTCCTGCGCCATTACTTCCAATAACTCCGGGGTAACTAGCTCTGGGTAGCCGTTTAAAACCTCCTGAAATTCTACCCCACTGGTAGAACCCCTCGGACAATTCTGCAATTCTATAATCAGCTTTAAATAAGCTTTTTGCCGTTGAGATGCTTTTTCAGCATTTGGCTCACCAAATTCTTTTGCCATAATTTTTGATGAATTTATAGCTGAATAAAATAGTAATTTTTTAGTATTTTAACCCAGAACTTGATGAGTTCTATAAATCATAATCAATACAGGTAATTAACACTGCCAGCAGTTCCTGAAGAACAGTCTCAGAAACCCGCCCCAAACACCTAACGAACCTTTCACTAGAAATACTCCGAACTTGGAGAACATTACCAGCAGAGTCCCTATCCAAACGATTATCCTGGGAACGGGGAATAGGAACCATAAAAGGGCGGTTTTGAAATTTAGGTTACCATTTAGTTATAGGAATAACAATTCTGATAGGAATGGAACTAAAAATGTCAGAATTAATTACAACAGTCGGGCGAGTTTTTTTAATTTCTTGTCCCCTAGTTGGATCGAGTTCCACCAGCCATATTTCTCCTCGTTTAGGGTTATTCATCTTCCAGTTCCCAATCTTCCCCATCAAGAACCGAAAACTCAGTTAACTCTGGATCGTTTAAAAAATCTTCAGCAGTTGCAGCTATATAAGGAGCCAAAATCTTGTGGCGCTCTGCAACTGGCAGCCGAGCAATTTCTCCCATAGATAGCCGAGTTGGCGACTCCATTGCTACAGCTTGACTATCGATAGCACCAATTAAATCTTCTGTCAGCTCGGACAACATTGGTTCTGGCATTGGCGTCGCATTGGGTACAACTCGCTCCTTCGGCAATTGGGCAGCAATCCAATTTTCAGGAGTTAAACCTTGTTCTCTGGCAACCTCTAAGAGAACTTTGTAAGTTTGTTCGGGTAGAATAATAGTATGATTTGACATAAGTTTACAAGTAATTTTTTAGCATTTGAACGCAGAACTGGATATTAATTATCCTTTGGTGGGAAGTAGTTGGGAAAGAAGGATAGCTTCAATTCTCTTATTACTTTTTCTCCATTATTCCTGTTCCTCAAAAATCTGATCTAATTTCTCCAGCAATTCTTCAGCTAATTCCAAAAGTTCGATTCCATCCTCTTCATTTTTATCACTTATATCTCGGTTACTACTAGCTACGTTAACACCACCAACCAATAATTTTTTTACAGCCAAAATACGATCATCCTCGTCAGAAATTTGCCACATTTTTTCTAACTCTGAAGCAATTTCTGATGTAGATTTTTCTCTTAATTTTTCCCTCACTCTTACTGCTACTAAATCATCACTTTCTAGCAGAAAAATTATCGAATCAAAATAAGTATTACTATCCCAATTTTCTAACCAATCTCCATCAACATCTTCTACATAAATTTCTGCTGCATCTAAACCATAATTTAAAATATCAGCTTGTAATTTTCGAGATGATTCTAATAGTTTAGTAAACTCTGCTAATTTTTCTTCTGGAGGATTTTTTGGGTTTGTCGCCATAATATTAATATTTTTCCTCAGTCTGTCTAAATTCGGTTATAAACTACACTTTAAATAATTACCTTTCTGGAGATTGTCGCTGTTATCTAATGTGATTTTGACTAATTCATTTTGATAATCTTGTTTGCCCGGATTATAGCTTAAAAAAAGCCCTCTGTCAATTTCCCAAAATACTAGAGTATCTTTCCACTTTTCTGCCTTATTTTTAGCCAAATTTTTAGATAAAGTTGTAAGTTGAATACATAATGGTTTCTCTTGACTACTACTAACAATAATATCGGTTGCCATTGACAAATCAACAATATAGCGTTGTAAAACTGTGCCTTGATTAAGTTCAATTTTTTTAGCTGTATCGCTAATTATTTTTCCATCTTCTTGAGTAAATTCTCCTGACATGAGTTTTTGTTTCCAAATATAAAATTTAGGGTCTTTTTCTCGTAGCCATTTTGGAAATAATTCTTGATGCCAATATTGTTCTGTAGGATTCATTTGTCGATAGTCAAATTCTCCCTCAATTTCCTTTTCAATAGATTTGATAATTAGGAAAATTTGAGAATCTTCAATAAGCTGTTTCAAAAAAAGTATTACAAATGGTTTACTTGTCAAAGTACCAGGTTTTAAATGTTTAATCCATCTATTTACTTCATTTAATCTTTTTGTCAAATATGGGTCTACTGAAGATGCTTCCTGAATCAAAGATTTTAATTGTGTCTTGAGTTCCCTAGCTAGCAAAATACAAATTCCCTCAATTGATTATTATTGATTAACTGTTACAGAGGATTTCAGGTTTATGAGGTACAATAGCACTAAAATTTTCGGAAAGATTTTGTTGAGAAAAAAGGTCTAATTCAAATATCAGATACTAAAGCGATAGAAGCAATTATTGATGAAGTTTTAGCAGCACATCCAGACGAGTT
>NZ_LGSU01001271.1 GCF_002260545.1 Hydrocoleum sp. CS-953
AGGTTGTACTTGATGCAAAAATACAATTTTATCTGGCAACTCCTTCACCGTTACTTGATAATTTGCCACATTATCTAAAATCGAAGAAAAATCATTCCGAAAAGTGCCAGTAATGGAATTTAAGAAAAAAATTTTGCAAGTATATTTGGGAATTCCTGGCAATTCTGATTCTA
Organism: Hydrocoleum sp. CS-953; assembly: GCF_002260545.1. Classification (GTDB taxonomy): domain Bacteria; phylum Cyanobacteriota; class Cyanobacteriia; order Cyanobacteriales; family Microcoleaceae; genus Trichodesmium. The sequence goes on from NZ_LGSU01001271.1 coordinate 174, forward strand.
AATAGTTTTTGTATATTGTTCATTTCAGATTAATTAATTAGTTGGCTTACTTATATTCCCTCTGCAATTTATTATCTACCTTAACTTCGGTTCAGGATGACCTGAAAATATTTTTGTTAGCTTATCAAATTTATACTCTTAGCTCTTGCCCAACAAATATAGTGACTGGCCGTGATTACTGTAAATTATAATTTTAATCTGGCTTGATTTATTTTTAAAGGAATATTTTACTTACTTAAGCTATAATTACTCAATTATTAAGTTAAATTGGGCAAAAATTATGTATAAATAAAATCATAAAAATACTTAAGAGTGGACTTAAAAAAAAAGACTTGACAAAAGTTATAACTTTTGTTACAAAAATGTTAAAAACTTATATAGTAAGAGGATTTTAGATTGTGAAAGTAGCCATTGTTGGTTTTGGATTCAGTGCCGAAAAAGGTCATATTCCAGCCTATAGAGAGCGTTCTGATATTCATGTCACAGCAGTAGTAGATCCTGTAACAGCGAGACGTGCAGCAGCACTACGGCAATATCAAAACATCCGAGTTTATGAGACATTCGATGACTTACTAGAGGAATACTCTGATGAAATAGATATAATTGATATTTGCTTGCCTAATGCTTTTCATATGGAAAATGTTAAACGAGCATTAGCAGCAGATAAGCACGTCTTATGTGAGAAACCATTAGTTTTAAATAAAGCTGAATATTATGAATTAGTAGAAATAGCAAATCAACAAAAACGTATTTTATATCCATGTCATAATTATAAATTTGCTCCGGCAATAGTTCATGCTGCTTACTTAATTAATTCGGGTGAAATAGGGCAACCTTTATTTGCATCTTTTAACATATTTGGTGCAGGTTTTCAAAGTGGCGTACCTCAGTGGCAACCAGACTGGCGAAAAAATAAAGAACTCTCTGGTGGAGGTATTATGATTGACCATGGTTTAGATGCAATTTCTGTTGCTCAAACTCTATTTGGTGGTTCTCCCCAACGCATATCTGCTCATACTAGAAGTCTCAATCAAGCAGAAAGTCAACTAGAAGATTTAGCTGTTTTTTGTTTAGATTGGGATGGCAAATTAATTAATATTAGTTTAAGCTCTTTAGGCTCAATACCAAAAGCTTATTACAGAATTCAGGGCACAGAAGGAGAAATTAGCATCGAGAATAATGATATATTTTTGAGTGTTAAAGATCAACCAGTTCAACATATTTTTGTACCTACATATTTTGACGATCCTGGTCATGCAAATTGGTTTAATGGAGTGATTGATAATTTACTAGATTGTATTAAGACTGGAAATACTGAACCATTCCCATTAATGGAAGCTGGTTTAGTTCTAGATATAGTTGAAAAAGCAAATTATTCTAGTAATAATGGAGGTAGTTGGATGGGATTAGAATTTACTGCTAAGTCATTACAAATGGTCTAGTTAATTTCTAACTAGGTGCTAGAACTAGGTATGGGATAAAACCTCTTAATTCTTTTTTTATCGCCAATTTATAAACCTAGTTCTAGGCACTTTTTGGAATCTATAGTTCTTTCAGATTGCTGACAAAAAGAGGAAATCAAAAGCAGATTAGATAATACTCACTAGCAGAAACTTTGCTATACTTAGATTTTATGGGTAGTCCTAAATATTTCATTAATTGATAATTACTTCTGGTTAAAACCGAGAGGATTGAATATCAGGAAATATCCTAGCACTTTTTTTCCCCTATCCAAGGGGAGGCTTTAAACCAGAATTATTAATTATTAATTATTAATAATTGGGTAAGGATATTAGTTGCTACATCCCTTTAATTGTCAGAAGGTAGACTAGAAAAATCATTACTTGTTTACCACTACCGATTTTATGTTTCTAATTTAAACTTCGCAGTACATTTGCCAGATATCTATATAAGCTGAATCAAGTAAAAGTCACCCTAAAAATTATTTTTTGTACTTTTTCCTAAATACAGAAATTGCCAAAAAATTAAGGTATAAAGCCTCTCCATTCATGGAGAAAAAAGCGGTNAAAAATTATTTTTTGTACTTTTTCCTAAATACAGAAATTGCCAAAAAATTAAGGTATAAAGCCTCTCCATTCATGGAGAAAAAAGCGGTCGTTTCGGCTAAGAGCCGACATGAAAAGCGGAGCTTCCCGTAGGGTGGGATGGCGTTAGCGGAGCGGCTCTGCAAGAGCGGGTTTCCTGCTCTTAACAGAGCCGCGAACGCTTTTCATGTCGCGCAGCGAAACGCCATATCCAATCGACCAAGAGAAGAAAAAAATCCTTTGACCAAATCCTCCTCTTTATTAAGAAGAGGTAATTATTAATTATTAAACAAAGGGAACCCACAAATATAAATCTGGTTTTTTCCTAGATATTTATTCTTCAAACCAAGGATTTATCATATAGCAATCCTAAATAGGTCGTAACAAATCAAAAAGTAAATAAAAAAACTGAAACTTCCACCTGTTGCCTGTTGCCTATTGCCTAAAAAGCAGTAAGATTTTTGAAAGGAATAAAATTAGGATTGCTATAGAAACCATATTTTGCATAGATAAATCCTATAATATTAATACCTCTATAATATCCGTTGAGTTAAGTTGAGTAGAACAGATTTTTTTTACTTAGATAATTTAGTCTAAGATTTAATGATTAGTTTGTCATTTTTGCTGTACTTTCTAATATTTATTTATTTGATGGATGGGAATCCCGCGTTGTCACGCAAGTGCAACGTCGGGAGGATGTCAAACCTCAGTTATAAATCCTAAAACAACCTTTAAATCAAGTGGCAAATTAAAGAATTGAATCAGGTATAGTAATCCTAAATAGGTTGCGGGTAATCAAAAAGCAAATAAAAAAATATGAAACTTTCACCTGTTTCTTGTTCCCTAAAAGCGGTAAGATTTTTATACACAAATAAAATAGGATTGCTATATATCTCCCCTATCTGCCTTCTGAATATTTTATCATCTAAATTAGGGGTTCAGCAGTGGGAAATTTTGCAGTCAAAACTACATAACTATGTTATCCCAAAAATCTCCTAAATCTTACCGTTCACGTTTATTATTTTTATGTGAACGAATTATGGCATTACTAATTCTTGCCAACGTAATTGTAGTAATATTCGATGTTACCTATATACAATTTCGTGATTGGTATCTGAAGGCAGATTTATACTTACAAAAACTTTCTGAGACTCCCCAAGAAAAATATCTGCAAAAAGTCGATGAGCTAGAAGAAGAATTAACAGAAAATGGTTTACAGTCATCAAATATAGAAAATTTATTAGAAGATTTACGCCTTAGTAGTGTACAAATTTTTATTAATCGCCCTCCATTTCGAGTCATAGATGACTATGGTGCTTTAGAGAAAATTCAGCAAAGATTGACTACTCATCTCGGCAAAGAAAATTTTTCACAAGCAGTACAAGTATTCTGGCAACAAGATTATTTAGAAGCACAAGGTTGGCAAAGTCAATTAGATTTTTTCAATGAACAAATTCGCCCTTTAATGTTATTGTATGAACCTCAAATATGGTATGATTTAATTAAAGGAATAGAGCCATTCCGAGATTCACAAGATTATCTAATCACAGTTAATGAACTGAGGATAATTCTGGAAAAACAAGGTTTAGAAGCAGCAAAAATAGAACCTTTACTGAAAAATTTGCGTGATAGTAGCACCGAATTAATTGATAGAGATTATTATTTTCAGGTAGTTAATCAAACTATAGTTTTAACTCAAATTAAATATCGGATGAAGGAACATATTTATAGCCAGATTCCAGATAGTAATGTCAGTTTAACTCCCACCCTCCAATTTTTAGAATCATTAAACCTACTCCAATATTTAGCACCAGATATTTTGTGGGCAGATAAATCATCAAAACGAGCATTTAATATATTTTGGAGTCGTCAACATCTCGAAACATTTCCATGGGAAAAAGAGTTAGATTTTTTTGATGGAAATATTCGGTTTTTAATGCAGTCCCTTTACTTCCGTAATTTAGATACAAATGGAAAATTTGTCGATAGATTTTGGCTGGTAGATTTGCCTTGGATGGCTATATTTTGGATGGAGTTTATTGTACGAATTTTAGTAATTAGTCGTCGTCCTAATATAAGTTTTTTGGATGCTATTAAACAGCGTTGGTATGATCTTTTTTTACTACAACTTTGGATACCAGAACTGCGGATAATTACTGTTTTTATTCGTTTACATAAAGTTCAATTACCAAATATGACTCAGTTAAATACTTCTATGCGGTTCAAATTAATTGGTATTTTTGGTAAGGAAATAATTGAAGTTGTACTTGGTGGAGGTATCGATCTGCTTCAGAATAAGATTAGCAAAGGTTCTCTAAAAAAAGCTATTTTTGAATCAAAAAGTAAGTCAGAGAAAGTTTATGTAGAGACAAATGATTCTGGAAAAATTCAGGAAATTATTAACCNGTTAAATACTTCTATGCGGTTCAAATTAATTGGTATTTTTGGTAAGGAAATAATTGAAGTTGTACTTGGTGGAGGTATCGATCTGCTTCAGAATAAGATTAGCAAAGGTTCTCTAAAAAAAGCTATTTTTGAATCAAAAAGTAAGTCAGAGAAAGTTTATGTAGAGACAAATGATTCTGGAAAAATTCAGGAAATTATTAACCGTGTACTAGAAGTAACTGCTTGTAAAGTTCTCCCAGAGATTCATGCAGATATTGAAGATTTTTTGCATTATCAAGTTGAAAAATCTATGCAGCAATTATCTATATATAGGCGTTTACAAAAAATACCTTTTTTACGTCGCTTACCAGATCAAATTGCTAATAATTTAGTCGTACAAATATCAAGGACAATTTCTACTTCTCCGCAAAAAGCTTATCAAACACCACCAGATGCAGTAAGTATTAAACTTAGACAAGAGTTAGTAGAACATTTTAGTAGTAAATTAGTATCAGAATTGCAGGAAAAACAAACCTTTGATGAAATAGAAATTTTAATTATTGATTGGCTTGAACAAGTTAAAAATAATTATGTTAAACCATCAAATCAAGCTACTTTAGAATCCTCTGACATAACTATTCCTAAAGTTATACCTACAACAATAATCGATCTAAAAGTTGAAGATGAAAGTAAAAAGGATGATTTATAGATATTGTAGGTTGCGTTGAGGAACGTTTTCGGCTAAGAGCCGACATTAAACGCTACGCGACATGTTTGCGGAGCATTCCCTATACGAAAAAGCGCAGCTTATCCAAAAGATATCCGAAAAGATCTTCGTCAACGGTCTGGGCTTCGAGACCTGGTCGCAGACCCTGATCGAAAACTCCGGCACCAAGGCGAAGGTCCTCGTTGCCACGGAAGGTGTGACGCCGCTGAAGGTCGAGGGCGAAACCGATCCGCATGCCTGGAACGCGCTCACCAACGGCCAGATCTACGTCGCGAACATCGCCGAGGTTTTCGGCTTGTTTTTTAAGGGTCATTNGCAGCTTATCCGTAGGATAAACCCAACACTATAACCCACCGAAATTATAACAAAAACAACAATTGATTTATAAGCTGAAAAAAGTTACAATTAATATTATGTCCGGTTGAATAGTTATAATTAAAGCTTGTAGTAAAGCTCTAGACAGAACTGTAGATAAGGCTAGAGCTTTACTACAAACAAAAACTTTTTTGATTGTTAATTATTCGAACATAATATAATAGAGAATTAAAAGACAAAAGCTATGGATTAAATTTAGCTGGAGGTACAAATAGTGGATTTTATGAGAAAAATTGAATTAGGGGGGTTAGTCACACTATTAACTGGAATTGTAACTTTGGCTTTCTTTTTTGGTCAACTAAATGCACAAGTTAAAAGCCTTAAGCCTGAGGAAATACAGAAAGCACAGGAAAAAGCTCTGGAAGCAATAAAGGAAGCTAAAGAGAAAAATTCTCTAGAAGCTATTGAAAATGTTAGAACAATTGTTACAAAGTCTGATGCTGATAAATATTGCTCATCTGTAGATGGAGCATTCGCTGCTCATGTACCACGTTCCTATTTTCGTCGTACTGGAGAACAGATTTGTGCTGCCGATAATCCGACAGTGGGAAAACCTAAACAAAGTTGTGCTCAAGTCCCTTTCATTTGGGTATCAAATGATAATAATCACGGCGGACATATACCTAAGAACAAGGGTTGTAATGAATTTCTGGAATTTGCGTGGCCGTGGGGCGCTTCGCATACAAAGCCGAATACATTGAGTCGTGAGTGGAATCATGGAGATACTTGGGTTGTATGCTGTTTCGAAAAGTAATTACCAAGTTAGTCAAGTAGTCAAGTAGTGGAGTGGCACATCTAAAATGGTGCGTTACGACGGATTGCTAAATCCCTTTCATAGTCTAAATTTAAGCCGTCTAACACACCCTACAATTTTGCACAAAATTAGCTGTGTCAGTCCACTACTCTAGGGATTAATTATCAATTATCAATTATCAATTATCAATTATCTATCATGTCACTCGAATTGGTGAAACGACAATTTAATGTCAAAGAATACAACGAAATGCCTCAAGTTGGTATCCTCAAAGAAAACGAGCGCTTAGAGTTAATTCGAGGAGAAATTTTCCAAATGTCCCCTGTAGGCCGCCACCATTCCGCTTGCGTAAATCGTTTAAATCAACTATTTTCTCAAAGGTTAGGCGATCGCGTTTTAGTAAGCGTTCAAAACCCAGTTGAATTAGATGATTATTCCGAACCACAACCGGATATAGCTTTGTTGGCACCGAAAGCAGATTTTTACGAATCTGGACATCCTCAACCTACAGACATATTCCTCATAGTGGAAGTGGCAGATACTACTGTTAAATTAGATCGGGAAGTCAAAATTCCTCTCTATGGCGAAGATAATATTATTGAAGTTTGGTTGGTAGATATTAACAACCAATGTGTGGAAGTATATAGACAACCTATTGCGAGTGGTTATGAACAAGTGCAAAAATTACAGCGGGGTCAAAATTTATCTCTTCAAAGGTTTCCAAGTATTAATATTCAAGTGGATGAAATATTAGGATGAGATTTTTGCATTTCATTCTAGGAAGCGATCGCATAGCCAGTCGTGGACTGACACAGCTAAAATGGTGCAATAGTAGGGGCGGGTTTTAACTAGAAATTTAATGCTTACTCTAAGATTTATATAAACCCGCCCTGATGCACACCCATTAGTTGTGTCAGTCTACTAGGATGCGTTTTGTTTCGCACAACTCCGTTAGCGCTACGCGACATGAATGTTCAGCATTCCGCAAGAAAGTGTAACGCACCGAAATATTAGACATCTCGACAAATCATATCAAATCCGCTTACTTCCGAGTGTTATAAGAAACCGGGTTTATGGGAGGTAGATGTTAGTGTAGTGGGATATTTAATAAACCCGGTTTCTCTGCTTTTTTATACCGATACTACCGGATTTGATATCAAAAGTAAAATCAATTCTTATACATCAATTCCCTATTCTCTTTTCCCTGCTATATGACTATTCATTTGAGTTAAATATTTCTCCAATAACAAATAATCCTTAGACTTAAGTAAACGGTCATTTTTATTAGTAATAACCTCCTCTAAAGACAAAACCCGAAAATTTAATTTCCCATTTTTCCGATAACGATGTACCCATGTCGGCAAAGCTTCCACGGCAGAAATATTAATCGTTTCTTCTGGAAAACTTTTCTGAATATTAACTTGGAAAATCACTCCTAAATCAGTATANTCTAAAGACAAAACCCGAAAATTTAATTTCCCATTTTTCCGATAACGATGTACCCATGTCGGCAAAGCTTCCACGGCAGAAATATTAATCGTTTCTTCTGGAAAACTTTTCTGAATATTAACTTGGAAAATCACTCCTAAATCAGTATATTTTCTCGTTTGATTAGAAATAAAATTCCCCATAGAATAAATCGCAACAGCCTGACGAATTCCCCCATTTTCTTCAGCAATTCTAAATATTTTATAAGGTTGAACTACATGAGGATGACTACCCAAAATAATATCCGCTCCCCCATTAACCAAATTTTTCACTAACTGTTTTTGTTGAGTATTAGGTAGACGTTGATATTCTGCACCAAAATGTAGAGAAACTGTAACAATATCTGCCCCTTGTTGTCTTGCTTTACTAATATCTTGAAGAATTTTTTGTTCGTCAATTAAATTTACTAGATAATCTTTCCCTTTAGGAATAGGAATACCATTAGTGCCGTAAGTGTAAGCCAAAAAAGCCATCAAAATTTCATTTTTTTCTACCATTAAAATGTCTTGAGATTCAGCTAAAGAAGCTGCAGTACCCACTGAATAAATGTCGCGATCGCGCAGATTTTCTAAAGTTTTCAAGACACCTTTTTCTCGTCTATCCAAAGAATGATTATTAGCAGTAGTTAAAATATTAAAACCTGCCCATTTAATAGCATCAGCTAAAGTTGCTGGAGCATTAAATAAAGGATATCCTGTATATCCAGATTTAGGACCAGCTAAAGTTGTTTCTAGATTACCAATTACCCAATCACCAGCAGACAAAATATCCTTTACTTCTGTAAAAAAACTCTTATAAGAATAACTCTTAGTTTGAGAATTATAACCAGATTTAATTTGCATACCGTGCATCATAATATCTCCAACAGCAATTAATTTTGCCTCCGTAAAATAAGGAGTTGGTAGAGGTAATTGGATTGACTCGACAGGCAAAATTTCCGATGTTTTTTCTGCTTTACTTTCAGGAGATATATTACAACCATAAATAAATACTATTCCACTTTTCGGCACCATTTTAAGCAATAACCGCTCCTAACTTAGTGTTTAGTGTGTTTTGGCTAGAATCTATATCTTCTAAAACCTGCTTGGCATATTCATAAATGAGT
>NZ_LGSU01001272.1 GCF_002260545.1 Hydrocoleum sp. CS-953
TACTATTCCCTATTCCCTATTCCCTATTCCCTATTCCCTATTCCCTATTCCCTAGCGCGTAGCGCTATATAAAAAATAAAAACCTCACCCAAATTAGGCGAGGTTTTTAAACAATTTTAGCAATAAACGAGCTAAATACAGTGACTAAATATTAGTCAAGGTTAGGCATAGATAGCACTGGCTCAGTTTGACGGTCGAGACCCTTCTCAAAACCACCCTCAGCAGCACGAGCGCGACCCGCGTGCCATAAGTGACCAATTAAGAAGAAGAAACCAAGAATAAAGTGAGCAGCAGCTAACCAAGCACGAGGGTTAACATAGTTGAAGCCGTTAATATCAGTAATGATACCACCTACAGAGTTGATGGAACCATTAGGAGCATGAGTCATGTACTCAGCAGCACGACGAACTTGCCAAGGCTGAATATCATTCTTAAGTTTGTTCAAGTCTAGACCGTTAGGACCACGAAGAGGCTCTAACCAAGGACCACGGAAGTCCCAGAAACGCATTGTTTCACCACCGAAGATGATTTCACCAGTAGGAGAGCGCATCAGGTACTTACCAAGACCAGTAGGACCTTGAGCAGAACCAATATTAGCACCTAATTTTTGGTCACGAACTAAGAATACAAAAGACTGAGCCTGAGAAGCTTCAGCGTTAGTTGGGCCGTAAAATTCGCTAGGATAAGCAGTGTTGTTAAACCACACATAAACGGAAGCAATTAAACCCATCAAAGACAGAGCGCCCAAACTGTAGGAAAGATAAGCTTCTCCAGACCAGATGAAAGCACGACGTGCCCAACCAAAAGGCTTAGTCAAAATATGCCAAATACCACCAAAGATACAAATTAGGCCGATCCAGATATGACCACCAATAATATCTTCCATGTTGTTAACACCGATGATCCAGCCTTCACCACCAAAAGGTGCCTTTGTCAAATAACCAAAGATAACAGCAGGATTAAGAGTAGGGTTAGTGATTACCCGTACATCACCGCCACCTGGTGCCCATGTATCATATNAGTCAAAATATGCCAAATACCACCAAAGATACAAATTAGGCCGATCCAGATATGACCACCAATAATATCTTCCATGTTGTTAACACCGATGATCCAGCCTTCACCACCAAAAGGTGCCTTTGTCAAATAACCAAAGATAACAGCAGGATTAAGAGTAGGGTTAGTGATTACCCGTACATCACCGCCACCTGGTGCCCATGTATCATATACACCACCAAAGAACATGGCTTTGAAAACTAACAATAATGCACCACAACCTAATAGGATTAAGTGGTAGCCAATGATGTTAGTCATCTGGTTCTTATCTTTCCAGTCATATCCGAAGAAAGAAGAGTATTCTTCGAGAGTGTCTGGACCACGGACAGCGTGATAAATACCGCCTAAACCAAGAACAGCAGATGAAATTAAGTGTAAAACACCTACTACAAAGAATGGAAAAATGTCAGTTACTTCACCACCAGGACCCACACCCCAGCCTATAGTAGCGACGTGGGGCATTAGAATTAAGCCTTGCTCATACATTGGCTTTTCTGGTACATAGTGAGCAACTTCAAACAAAGTCATTGCTCCAGCCCAGAATACAATTAGACCTGCGTGAGCAACGTGAGCGCCCAGCAGTTTACCGGATAGATTAATTAGACGGGCGTTTCCAGACCACCAGGCAAAACCGGTGGATTCTATATCACGGCCTCCCATCATAGAATCAGAGAGTGTCGTTACCACTTAGTAGAACCTCCTCAGGGAATATAAAGTTTTTGATGTGGCTGATTTTTAGGAGCCATCCAAGCTCTAATGGATAGCCTTGTTCAGCAAAATGTTTTTGGTATAAAATGTCTCAAACTCTGGGTCTTCTGTTGACCGTAAATCCTAGGATAGGAAGTCATCCGCCCCTAGCTTTTAGCTTTAGAGTTCCTGACACTAAATTTTATATCCTGCTTCATAAAACTGATATAAAACGTCCCAATTAGTGACATTTTAATCTTTACTTTCTGCTTCTACGGCCACTGTCAGCAGCACGACCTCCACAGACATTCACGGTCAAGCCCACCGCATATCTCAAATTGATACTTGACTTGTATCTCATACGCTGTTTATAGATATATCACATTCTGGGCTATCAAAGGTGATGATACTTAATAGCATATCCATTACATGACCCCAACTAGAATAAGTACCTAGCAGATGGAAAAAATCTATCAGCTTCATTACTTTGAATAACTATCGCATAATAAAGCTTGATGACGTAATGTCAACTCAGTCAATTCTCTTGCTTTGATGAAAAAAATGGTTTTATTAAGCAAGTTAACATAAGTATATATATATTTAATAAATTTTGCAATTATCGTCTATCCCTAGTACCTTAAATTTGTTTGAACTTTACTTTAGATTTTAGACACTCATTATATGAGTATATGAGTATATGAGTATATGAGTCGAAAAAATTTTAAAATTTAGAATTGAAGAAGGAGTAAGGAGACAGAAATTCTGGAGACAGAATAGATGTTCGTGGGGATTCCAAACCCCAACCAATTCTGGACACCATGGGTGACGGTGGGGATTTATACCCCTATAAGGCTTCGGTGCCAGGAGCTAGCTCCCCGTATCTATAGCACCCAAAAAATTCTACTGACTCNAGTCGAAAAAATTTTAAAATTTAGAATTGAAGAAGGAGTAAGGAGACAGAAATTCTGGAGACAGAATAGATGTTCGTGGGGATTCCAAACCCCAACCAATTCTGGACACCATGGGTGACGGTGGGGATTTATACCCTATAAGGCTTCGGTGCCAGGAGCTAGCTCCCCGTATCTATAGCACCCAAAAAATTCTACTGACTCCTGACTCCTGACTCCTGACTTCCAGCCGAAGGCTGTTAATAACATAGAGGATTTATGACTACTCAAGCTTCAATAGGCAATGGCCTACTGCATCAAGAAATTATTGGGTCTCGTCGTCTAAGTAATTACTTCTGGGCCATAATTGTCAGTATGGGAGGTATTGGTTTCCTCTTATCTGGGATCTCTAGCTATCTGAAAGTTAACCTATTACTTGTTGCCGACCCTAGCCAACTTAACTTCTTACCCCAAGGAATAGCTATGGGATTTTATGGCCTTATTGGTACACTCTATGGCATTTTTTTGTGGTTAACTATTTTTTGGGACATTGGCGGTGGCTACAATGAATTTAACCAAGACAAGGGCCAGATTATGATTTTTCGCTGGGGATTTCCTGGTAAAAACCGTAAAGTAGAATTTAATTGTACTACGGAAAATGTNACTTCTTACCCCAAGGAATAGCTATGGGATTTTATGGCCTTATTGGTACACTCTATGGCATTTTTTTGTGGTTAACTATTTTTTGGGACATTGGCGGTGGCTACAATGAATTTAACCAAGACAAGGGCCAGATTATGATTTTTCGCTGGGGATTTCCTGGTAAAAACCGTAAAGTAGAATTTAATTGTACTACGGAAAATGTCCAATCGATTAAAGTAGATATTAAAGAAGGTCTCAATCCTCGTAGAGCTATATATCTCCGCCTCAAAGATAGTAGGCAAATACCTCTTACCCGTGTAGGTCAGCCATTGGCCTTGTCTCAATTGGAAAATGAGGCTGCTCAACTCGCAAAGTTTCTCCAAGTTCCTTTGGAAGGGTTATAGAACCCCTGAAAGGATCTATTTAAAATTATAGATTGAGAGTAGGGGAGTAGGGGTAGGGACGTTTCGCTATGCGACATGAAACGCATTTTTGTTATGCAACGTCTGTACGGGAGTCTGGAGAGATGGTGGGGAGATGGGGTGTATTAGATATCTCCCACTCATCCAATCATCAAATCAATTATTACCCATTTTTTATCAATTACTTCTCCACCAGGACCTATTTTCTGGAGATACGGTTAGGGCTTATATAAAAGAAGTCAGAAGTTAAATTCGTAGCACGAACTAAATTTGAGAGGCGTAAGAATGTCCTAATTGCTATAGCAATCCTAAATGATTCGTGAAAAAAAAANAAAAAAAAACTGTAGGGGTTTGGTTTATAAATCCAATTTTTGCTCTGGTTTGGAGACCAAACCCCTACGATAAAATGTTACAAACTATTTAGGATTGCTATATATTCAGATTTTAGATTCAAAAAACCAAGATTGAATTTTTAGTGAAAATGCAAATAAAAATCAGCCAATGGTTGTTGTCACTAATTATAGTTGCAACTTTTTTAATTACAGGATGTACTGCCAACTCGGTTTCTAATACGGATGTTTCTACCCCAATTCCATCAAGTCAAACACAATTAGCTGCTAACTATAGTGACTTACCTAGACTCAATGGTAAAGCAACGGTCGTAATGACTATTAATAGTTCTCCTGTAACAATAGAAGTAGATGGCATGAATGCACCTCTTACAGCAGGTAATTTTGTGGATCTAGTTCAAAAAGGGGTTTATGATGGTTTGGCTTTTCACCGGGTAGTGCGTGAACCTCAACCTTTTGTGGTTCAAGGAGGCGATCCTCAAAGTAAAGATATCAATTTTCCAGAGAGTAGGTTAGGTACAGGAGGTTTTATCGATCCAAAAACTGGTAGGGAACGTTATATTCCTCTAGAAATTAAACCTCAAAAAGCTACTGAACCAATTTACAGCCAAACTTTTGAAAGCGCTCGTATTCAACAGCAACCTATTTTATCTCATACAAGAGGTGCTGTGGCAATGGCACGCTCTCAGCCTCCTGACTCTGCTTCATCCCAATTTTATTTTGCTTTAACTGACCTTCCTTTCCTAAATGGTAACTATGCAGTATTTGGGTATGTAACACAAGGGATGAAAGAAGTTGTTGATAAAATTGAAGGTGGCGATCGCATTGAGTCTGCTAAAGTGGTTGAGGGTTTGGAAAATTTAACCATACCCACAGGAAGTTAAAAGTTAAAAGTCAAAAGTAAGATTTTATAGACTCAAAACTTTTTGCTGCGCAACATGAAAGGTGCTACAGTAATTTTTGGTATAACTTAACTGTGAAAGTTGTAGTTACAGGTATAGGTATCACTTCTGCTTTAGGAAACCTCAATCAAAGTTGGCAAAAACTACTTGAGGGTAAGTCTGCTGTTGGGTTAAATCAACCTTTTGCAGAATTACCTCCCCTTCCCTTGGCTTTGATTAATTCTCAACCTGTTGATTTAACTAGCTTAACTAAGCAAGTTGTGGAAACTGCTGTCAAATCTTCTGGTTTGACACTTCCACTACCTGAATGTGGTGTGGTTATAGGTTCTAGTCGTGGCTATCAAGGAATGCTAGAAAAGTTGGCAAAAAAGCAACTTATTCAAGATTCTCAGCAAGATAATCTGGAACAAGATGATGGCTCGTTTATTAATCTGTTGCCTCATCAACCTGCTATTTTCACCGCGAGTCAGATAGGTACAACTGGCCCTGTGCTAGCTCCAATGGCTGCTTGTGCAACGGGGATATGGGCGATCGCTCGTGCTGTAGAGTTAATTGAAACTGGTCAATGTCAACAGGTTATTGCGGGTGCTGTGGAATCTCCTATTACACCTCTTACTATAGCAGGATTTAGAAAAATGGGGGCTTTGGCTCAAACAGGTGCTTATCCTTTTGACCGCAGTCGGGAAGGATTGGTTTTGGGGGAAGGAGCAGCTATTTTGGTATTGGAGTCGGCTGAGTTTGCACGGCAAAGATCGGCTAAAATTTATGGTCAAATTCGGGGTTGTGGTTTGACAAATGATGCAAGTTATGGTAATGCACCAGATTTGAGTGGCAAAAGTGCATTGTCAGCGATCGCTCAATGTTTAAAAAGAAGTGGTTTAGCTGCTGAAGATATTGATTATGTTCATGCTCATGGAACGGCAACTCAATTAAACGATCGCCACGAAGCTAATTTAATTCAGCACATTTTTCCTCAGAGAGTAGCAGTTAGTTCGACAAAGGGAGCGACTGGTCATACATTGGGAGCATCTGGAGCGTTGGGGGTAGCATTTTGTTTAATGGCGATAGAAAATCAGGTTTTACCTCCCTGTGTGGGATTCAATGATGCAGAATTTGATTTAGATTTGGTTAGGTATGGTCGTGAGTCTCAGGTGGAAAATGTTTTATGTTTGAGTTTTGGGTTTGGGGGACAAAATGCTGCGTTAGTTTTAAGTAAGGTTTAGCGATCGCTCTAGGAATTTGTGGTCTATCCTAGCAATTATAACGAATTGCACCTCCAATAGAAAACTCTGAGTTAGTATTAGCAACTGAAGTAGTAGGATAAAGTTTGATAGTTAAAATTAATACTAACTTTATTTCTAGTTATGGTAAGAGCAATCGTCAGTTAAGGTGCGTTACGTTACCTAACGCACCCTACTGGACCGACACAGCTAAAATGGTGCAAAGGGTAGGGGCGGGTTTTAACTAGAATTTTCATGCTTACTCTAAGATTTATATAAACCCGCCCTAATGCACCAGAAAGCAAAGCACCATCTTTAGTGAATGGTCAAAAGACACACCTTTCATTAATTGATAATTGATAATGGATAATTACCTCTGGTTAAAACAAATGCGGGAATTGAAGATCAGGAAATATGATTTCTTTTTTTCCCTTTAAAAGGGGAGGCTTTAAACCATAATTATTTAATAATTAATAATTAATAATTAATAATTAGGTAAAGTCAATCTTGCTCAGGCTTAGAATTGAGGCAAAAGGTAAGTTCAACAAGCTGTTGATAAACTGATTCATGGGTATATTCATCATCGGGATGAGGTGGCTGCCCCGGACGCTGAAAATAAGGTCGCTCATTATTGATTTCTCCCCACAGCATATCGACTTGACGTACTAACTCATAAAGGATTGGGGGATTATCTAAAATGGATTTCAATAATCCCAATAAAGCTTGCAATGGTGCATCTAAATGTTTACTAATTCGGGCTGTATCTTCCTCAACCCACCTATATAGAACTGCTTGTAAAATTCCTGAGACATCCTGCAAATTCTGGCTAATTAAAGTATTAATTTCAGTCTTCACCTGCACCACTTTAGGAACTGGAGATTCCCCTTTCATAAAAGCACCACCTTCTTGACCAATAACATCAGCTAGGGTAAACTCCCGACCTCTCAACATAATATCGCGTAGTATTTCTTCCTCTTCTAGTTGATGCGGAGGTTTTCCTTCTGGCTGAGATTGTTCGGAGTTGGACGAGTTTGAAATCATTGCTCGTTTATTTTATTTTAAAGACTAATTCTAAATTCAGATATTTTAATGGATTATTAGTAGTAACGGAACCAAATTGTAAGTTTTCTTATTAATATTTAAAATAAATCAACAATATTGATATTTTTTTTATTACTTAGGACTTACGCAAAGACCGTATATATAAAGTTCAAAAACTATAACGATATAGTTTTTTCCGCTATATGTAGTAGCTCTGTGTAAGTCCTGTTACTGTAAGTACAGGTTTTGAAAATTATAGCAGTTTTCACTTCTGTTTGAATTAGTATAAGTTGTTGTTTAATGCTTGGATAGTACACAAGGAGTTGATAATTTTTGTACAATAAATTCATATAATTAATTATTCTCAAAGAGTTGATAATGTCTGTAGAATTATTGCGACGACTATTTACTGTAGACGAGTATTATAAAATGCTGGAGGCAGGAGTATTTACTGAAAATGAACGAGTAGAACTAATCAGAGGAGAAATTATAAATATGTCCCCTATGGGTATTCGTCACTCAGCTTGTGTGAAACGTCTTGCCGAACTTTTCATTTTGCGTTTAGCAAAAACTGTTACTGTGGGAATTCAAGATCCTGTAAGATTGAATAATACTTCTGAACCACAACCAGATGTAAGTTTGCTGCAACGACGACCAGATTTTTATGAGACTCAACAACCTCAACCGGAAGATGTATTTCTTCTCATAGAAGTGTCCGATACAACAATTAAATATGATCGAGAAGTAAAAATTTCTTTATATGCTGAGAATAATATTTTTGAGGTTTGGTTAGTGAATTTGACTGAAGAATGTCTGGAAGTTTACCGACAACCTACTGCGAATGGTTATGAGACTGTGCAGACTTTTCAAAGGGGTGAAACTGTGACAATTCAAGCTTTGCCTAATGTAACTTTTACTGTTGATGAAATCTTGGGATATTGATAGAAATTTTTAACATTAATTACTCAATAGTATATAAATTGCTTCTATTTTGTAACCATGATTTCAAATCAAATCCTGTAGTTTGATTTATATAATTAAAGGTGTTATTTCCTGACATTACTTGCCAACCTGCCATAGAGCAAGTCTTGATAGNAAACAAGGGAAAAAAACTAGCCGAAAAATAGTATATAAATTGCTTCTATTTTGTAACCATGATTTCAAATCAAATCCTGTAGTTTGATTTATATAATTAAAGGTGTTATTTCCTGACATTACTTGCCAACCTGCCATAGAGCAAGTCTTGATAGCTTGAGGCAAATTATCATTTCTTAGTATTAGCAAAACAGGATTATATCCTAGAGTATTTAGTCTAACTGCATACTGCCTGAATTTCTTGATAGTTCCTCAATCTCCTGAACCAATTCTATATTTTGTATCAATTGCATCTAACCCAACTACAAAGTCACATAATTCATCATTACCATCTCTGATAGCTTCATTAAAATTATCACAAGTTTGCCTACAAATTTCTTTGACTATTCGTTCCCAACACATTCCTAATTCTCTTCCCCAATATTGTTTATTTCTCGCTTTAATTTCTTGATTTAATCCAAAGACAAGCATCAAATCATCTGCTATTGTTGTACCAGCTCCAGCAAAAGGTTCTAAAATTTTGAAAGGTAAAGAGGCATATTTTTGCAGAAACCAGCGGGGTATTTCTGGTATTGATTTTGCTGGTTGAAACCCTAAATTATAAATTTTCATTGGTGTACTTCTCTGTAGTGAAATTAAAGTACCTTTTTTTAAATCTTCAGGTATATCCCCATCTATGTGTAAATATAAATTTTGCTTTTGTTCGAGTTTATTTATCATAAAAAATTTAGGTAATAGAAAGTAGGAAGCAAACAACTAAGG
>NZ_LGSU01001273.1 GCF_002260545.1 Hydrocoleum sp. CS-953
CCCCCATCACCCCATCACCTCATCACCTCATCACCCCATCACCTTCAAAACAACCCTCGATAACGAATAAACAACAAAATAACTGCCCACGAACCCAATGCTACTTTTATTGCTACCAAAATATTCAGTATCGGAATAATTCCCCCACTGACTAACCCTCCTAATTCTCCTTGGGGTAACTCTCCTCCCATCAGAGTTATCGCTGCTAATACAATAAATATTAAAACTGAAATTTTTTCCCAGGTAGAAGCATTCCATTCTTTATAGATTTTCTCCATCTGCTCCGACGATGAAGTAATAGCAATTAAACCAATGGCAGTTCCTCCTGCTACTCCAGCAGCAAAACCACCCCCTGGACTCAGATGCCCCCGAATTGCTAGCTCAATACTTACCAACGCCGAAATAGTTGCTCCCAAACGTGCTAAAACTCTTGAAGGGCGATCGCTAAATTGATAAACTTGTTCGGTTGGTTGTTCGTTTGCTAATAAAAAACGGACACCCAAAATAGCGATGGTAAATACTACCACTTCAAAAATTGTGTCATAGAGTCGATTTCTAAAAATGATACCAGAAACTACATTAGCTACTCCACTATCATCGACTATTGATTCAACAATAGAAATTGCATCCCCTTCTGCTATTGGGTTTGGCATAATTAGCACTTTGACAAACAATGCTATTCCCGCTAAAAAATAAACCCATTTCATTAATGTTTGTCCTCCTGGTTTGGTACAGTTATGTATGTCACATTTGTTTCTGATGCAGTTAATTCCGNAAACTACATTAGCTACTCCACTATCATCGACTATTGATTCAACAATAGAAATTGCATCCCCTTCTGCTATTGGGTTTGGCATAATTAGCACTTTGACAAACAATGCTATTCCCGCTAAAAAATAAACCCATTTCATTAATGTTTGTCCTCCTGGTTTGGTACAGTTATGTATGTCACATTTGTTTCTGATGCAGTTAATTCCGTTTGCATAATTTCAAACAGACGATGCACTCTGATAGTAGTCTGATAAATGGGTTTGCTATCTAGTTTTAATTCCTCTGGTTTGCTACAAATAGCGTGAACTTCCTTACCTAGCAAACCCCATTCTAACGCTTGTTGATTTGGATATTCGACTAACTCCAGACGCAAATGGTATTTATCAATAACTTTTCTGATCTTAGCGATGAGTTCGGTAAAATAATTCTCTGTTTCTGCTTCAACTTCTTTAAGTATTCCCAAACGCATTACTAAAGATGAACGAACTGCAATTACATAAAGGGTGACAGCTAACATTGTTCCGACTAAAGCTTCAGTTAAAGCTACGTCTGCTGCCCCTAAAACTGCATAAACTAATGCTGCTACTGCTCCTAAAATAGCTCGAATAACTAGAGCATTATAGGGATTAACTTGAAAAACTAGCATCAAAGCTGCTAAAGGTAACAGCGCGATGATGATATAAACATAAATATCAATCATTTTTGACTTTTAACTTTTAACTTTTGACTTCCGTAAAACGGTCTGACTTCTCGGTATCAGGACTAGAGCAATATGCCAAAACATACCCTAAAACTGTATTCCAAATTGCCAAAGTAATAATAGCTAGTAGCAACAACGGCCATTCTCTAGGTATTTTCAGCAGTAAACCGACAACAATACTCATCGAACCCAGGGTATCCGCTACTGAAAGAGTATGGAGTTTGAATAAAACCGATCTGTTGCCAATTAGAGGAAATGTTCCCCAAAACCAGAATATAATTCCGATAATTATTAAACCATAACTTAAAATGTCAATCATACTTCGTTTAACCTTTTAATTAAATGTGCTAATAACATTAATCCCGCATTACCTACACTCAGAATAATTACTGCAACTACTCCTATAGACCAATCATCGCGCAAAACCGAGATGACCAACATCATAATAGAAGTTTTAGTAGCAATACTAGCAAATGCCAGCATTTTTTGCCAGATATCATCATCCTGCCATGCTTCATAAATAGGGATCAGCAAAGCTAAAATCATAGCAATTAAAATATAAACATAGTTCATCTTTTTCTACTCCGTTTTCTGCTCCGTTGAATTAGGTGTACTTCATACCACCCACCTTGGTGATATTTCAAAACAATACTTTTGGGGGTAAAGGTAATTAAAAAGATATCTAAAAATATCAATCCTGGTGTTCGTTGTGGTTTCACATTTTCACAAACCAAAACTTCCTCATCATGGGGACTAAACATAATTTGTATTGCTTCTATATAAGCTTGGGGAATGGCGACAACAATTTCCCACAATACTCGTAACCAATCTTTTAATGCTCCCAGGGATGTTTTGCCATGTGGCAATAACCAAGCAACACTGATACCAATCATAATATTTGCCGGACTTAAGTCGGCAGNCATTTTCACAAACCAAAACTTCCTCATCATGGGGACTAAACATAATTTGTATTGCTTCTATATAAGCTTGGGGAATGGCGACAACAATTTCCCACAATACTCGTAACCAATCTTTTAATGCTCCCAGGGATGTTTTGCCATGTGGCAATAACCAAGCAACACTGATACCAATCATAATATTTGCCGGACTTAAGTCGGCAGTGAGTAAAAACCAAATTGCCAGTCGTAGTATTATGTTAAAAAGGGCAGTTGAGTCCATACCATTAAGTAATTATAATTAAAAAGTAATTAATTATATCATGTTCGATAGTTATAATAAAGTTTTCGTTTGTAGTTTTCCTATATTTTATAGCCTAAGCAAAGTCGGCGGTGAGTAAAAACCAAATTGCCAGTCGTAGTATAGCAATCCTATTTTATTTGTGTATAAAAATCTTACCGCTTTTAGGGAACAGCGGTGCGACCCCGCGTCGGCGTAAGACGCAAACGCCAGTTCCTTCAAGTCGCGAGACCTGCCCAACGGACTGGCTTGGGAATGCGTACCAAGAGAGGGAACACTTAACTGGGAATAGATGGGAGTTTCAAGTTTTTTATCTACTTTTTGATTACCCGCGACCTATGCGCGGATTGCTATATTATATTAAAAAAGGTAATTGCTTCCATGCTATCCAGAAGAGTAATATTAACATTAGGCTCATAAACCCAATTAGATGATCGAATTCTTCGATCGCTCTTGGTATTTTAATCGCCAGTTTCTTAAAAATATACAGATATGCTAGCCAACCGATGGCGATCGTTACCAGTGGTTTGATAATATTTTTGATACTGTAAGCTTCATAATAAACTGCATTTGCTACGATTAATCCACCTAGTAAAAATACCATCGCCCACCAAAAACCAAGGTTGACTTTAATTATCTTCTCATTTTTCTGGTGAGGGAGAAAAATAAATTTAGCAAAAGAAATTGCTGTTCCTACTGCTGCTATATTCATGGCAACAACCTGCCAAGGTAATAGATTTTTAGAAGTTAAAACTTTTGCTCCAAAACCAGAAAGTAGGGGAAAACCAGAAATGGAAAAACTGGCTATTGCTAAAGCTATCCAAATTCGGTTATCAATAGGATGGTACTGTAATTCTTTAAAATTACGACTAGGCAAAACTCCTGCAATTAAAAACAAAGCAGATTTAACTAAACCATGAGTCAAAGCATAGAAACCTCCTACTACTGGTGCAGCAAGTACAAAACCTAACTGAGAAATGGTGTGAAACGCCAACATCCGTTTAGTATCTTTTTCAAATACAGCAAAACCGACTCCTAAAAGTGCCGTACTCACACCAAAAAACCTCACAATAGGATCGACTTCCTCCAACATCAGCGCACAACGTACTAATGGGAAAACCCCTGCCTTAACTACTACTCCCGATAACATTGCCGATACTGGACTTTGTGACTCGGAGTGAGTTAGGGGCAACCATAACCCCGATACAAATATACCACCTTTTGCCAATAATCCCAAAAATATCAGGGCGATCGCTTCTGGAGGCGCACCCCGCAGACCCATAAAAGAGAAGGAATTATGTGCTTGATAAACCAACACCGCCCCCACGAGATAAAATAGCATTGCTGTATTACTGACAAACAAATAGCGCAACCCTACCCAAATCGACCTATCTGTACGAGGATAAGATATTAGAAGAAAAGAAGCAATACTAATTACCTCCAAAGCTACATACAAACTAATAAAATCTGCACAAATAAAAGTGGCATTAACACTACCATGTAGAATCACCGCTTGCATATAGAAAAAAGCTGTTTTCTCACTATTCCAACAGTAAAAAATTACTGCTGCTGTTACTAGAGCATTAGTGATGATAAAAAAGCCACTCAGTTGATCGATGGTTAGAGTTACACCAAAACTATCAAGTAACTTTACGTTTAAAAGAAAGGATGGATCGGCAAATATCGCCAAAGCATAGTTAGCAGAAAGCAATGCTACTCCTAGTGCCAGAAAACGAGAAAGTTTTGGTAGTAGATAGATAATAAATCCAACAAAAAATGGTAATGCCATCCAGGCGATCGTAATATTGGTCATAAAAGTCAAAAGTTAAAAGTCAAAATATAAAAGTAAGAAAAAAAGGAGGAATTTAAGCAAGGAAATTTTTTAAGAGTATACTGAGTAAGGTCTGTTTTTATGGGAAGTAGCAAATAATTTTCTATGACCATATTTCATATCATTTAAGTTTTTTCCTTCTTTTCAACCTTCTTTCTCCTTCCTTCTTTCTTCTTCCTTTTTCCTTAGTTGTACTTTATAGAACCCATTTGGTATCAATGCCTGGATATCTCGAAGATACGCAAGCTACATTAATAAAAACGGACTTTACCCCAACACCTCCCACATTTCCCATACTCTACTACTGATACCACTGGGAATAATATCATACTTGTACCATCCAAAAAACTAAAATTAGTATTATAGCCATCATTCCAATTAAATGCTCAAATTCCTCAATTGCACTTGGTAGCTTAATCACCAATTTCCGAACAATGAATAGATATGCTAACCAACCAATACCAATAGTTCTCAATGGTTTAACAATATTATTAATATTATAAGCTTGATAATAAACTGCATTTGCCACTATTAATCCACCTAATAAAAATACCATTGCCCACCAAAAACCTTGTTGAATTTTCTTTTCTGATTCACCTTTTTTGTGAGGTAAAAAGATAAATTTAGCAAAGACAATAGTTGTACCTACAGTAGCAATCTCCATAGCAATAACTTGCCAAGGTAATAGATTTTTAGTAGTTAATATCTTGGCTCCAAAACCAGATAATAGGGGAAAGCCAGAAATCGAAAAACTAGCGATCGCTAATGCTATCCAGAGTGAGTTATTCATGGGTTTATCTTGCAACTCCTGAAAGTTACGACTTGGTAAAACACCTGAGATTAAAAACAGTGCTGATTTCACAAACCCGTGAGTCAAAGCATAAAAACCTCCGACTTCTGGTGCTGCCATAATAAAACCCAATTGGGAAATAGTGCTAAATGCTAAGGTTCGCTTGGTGTCTTGTTGAAAAATCGCCAAAACTACTCCTAAAAGTGCCGTACTAACACCAAATATTCTGACAATAGGATCGATTTCTTCTAACATTAGGGCACAACGTACAAAAGGAAAAACTCCTGTTTTGACCACAACTCCCGACAGCATTGCCGACACAAAGCTCTGTGACTCGGAGTGAGTTAAGGGCAACCACAACCCTGAGATAAAGATACCCCCCTTGACTAATAACCCCAAAAATATTAGAGCGATCCCTTCTGGAGGAGCATTACTCAAACCCATAAAATCAAAGGAATTATTGGCTTTATATACTAATGATGCTCCCACCAGATAAAATAACATTGCCGTATTACTGACAAACATATAGCGTAACCCTACCCATATCGACTTATCTGTACGGGGATAAGTTATCAGTAGAAACGCAGCAATACTAATTACCTCTAGTGCTACATACAAACTAATAAAATCTGCACAAATAAAAGTAGCATTTACACTACCATGCAAAATCACCGCTTGCAAATAGAAAAAAGCTGTTTTATTAGTATTCCAACAGTAAAAAATTACTGCTGCTGTTACTAGAGCATTAGTAATAATAAAAAAGCCACTTAGTTGATCAATTCTTAGAGTTACACCGAAACTATCAAGTAACTTTATATCTAAAAGAAAGGATGGATCGGCAAATATGGCTAAGGCATAGTTCGCAGAAAGCAATACTACTCCCAATGCCAGAAAGCGGTCTAATTTCGGTAGTAGATAGATCAGGAACCCAACAAAAAATGGTAATGCCATCCAGGCAATTGTAATATTAGTCATTTTAGTTATCAGCTTTTTCAGTTATCACTTATCAGTTATCAGTTATCAGCTTTTTCAGTTATCAGTACCGACTGCTGAAGTCAAAAGCTTGATATACTGAATTTAACTAGCTATAAACTTTTAGCTATCAGCTTTTGGTGGAAGTTCAAAGGGGAAACAAGATGTTTTTCAAGCTATACTTTATAAACAGAGTCTTATTGCTGTTAACGTTTGCGTCGCATTCCGTTTGCGCTAGCGAGAGCTACCGTAGCAAGAGGCAGCATTCTGTAGGAAAGGAAAGTTCCTCCTACGGAGGCTAGCTGACTGCTAATAGCTGAAGGCTTACTTTATGATGGTGTATTATTGTCTTCTATTGCTTTAGTTTCCAGAGTCGGATTATCCTTTGCTAATTTCATTACACCTACTAACATTAATGCTTGAATTGAAAAGCCAATAACAATAGCAGTTAAAATAACTGCCTGGGGAACGGGATCTGAATAAGCAACATTTTCATTTGTGCCTACAATAGGTGTAAATACACCATCTCGTGATGCTACCAGCACATAGTAAGCAATAACCCCTGTACTCATATATCCATTGAGATAATTTTCATTACCAGATTTTTCTTAAATATGATGCCGAAAAATCCACATAATACAGTCGCAAATACACTAGCTTCTAACATATAATTTCAGTATTCNTTCCAGAGTCGGATTATCCTTTGCTAATTTCATTACACCTACTAACATTAATGCTTGAATTGAAAAGCCAATAACAATAGCAGTTAAAATAACTGCCTGGGGAACGGGATCTGAATAAGCAACATTTTCATTTGTGCCTACAATAGGTGTAAATACACCATCTCGTGATGCTACCAGCACATAGTAAGCAATAACCCCTGTACTCATAATATCCATTGAGATAATTTTCATTACCAGATTTTTCTTAAATATGATGCCGAAAAATCCACATAATACAGTCGCAAATACACTAGCTTCTAACATATAATTTCAGTATTCAGTATTCAATAATTAGTATAAATATTCAGATTTAGCAAGGCAATATGAGAATTATTTTGGCAATGTACCAAGAATTTATTTGAAGTGAAAAAGATTGACACAATTGACTAAAATTTAGCATTTTTTACGATTATTTTTTGATGTTCAAGTTATCTAAAGTTTATAGCAGTTGGCAATTTTCTTTAGTACATATTTATCAGGTTTTCACCGAACAGCTTAAACTAGGATATTAAGATTAAGCGGTACTAATTAGCTACCTGCCATATATCAATTAAACATTAAATTGGGTCAAAAGAGAAGAGACTAACCACAAATCTAATCAAAGCGCTCAAATCGCGAACATGGTTAGTCCAGCCTACTTAGCAATAAGTAAACGTTATTTTGGTCACCCTAAAGGGTTCGCCAGTTGCTCCACTTGGGGAGACCCCAAGACCGCACTGGCTCACAATACGTCGGGATGCGNGGCGAGGCCAACTTTACACTTTTTGTAGGAGGGACGCAAAAATGTCCAACTCAACTAATTATGTATTCGTGCTTGACGCGAGTAAAAAACCATTAACACCATGCCAACCAGGCATAGCTAGGTCATTGTTAAAAGCAGGTAAAGCCAAGGTTTTTAGACGCTATCCATTCACGATCATTTTAAATAAATTGGTAGCAGAAAAACATCAGGGTTTGCTCCTTAAAATTGACCCTGGTTCCAAACAAACAGGTCTTGCTTTAGTCTCCCAAGATGGAGAAGTTATTTTTGCGATGGTGCTAGTTCACCGAGGCCAGCAAATAAAAAACGCTCTGGAAAGACGGCGAAATATTCGGCAAGGTCGTCGTCATCGAAAAACTCGTTATCGCCAGCCACGTTTTCTGAACAGAAACCATAAAAAAGGATGGCTGCCACCAAGTTTGATGCACCGGGTTTTAACTGTGGAAACTTGGGTTAACCGACTAATAAAATTAGCTCCAATTGATTCGATTGCCATGGAGTTAGTTCGCTTTGATACTCAGAAAATGATTAATCCAGAAGTTAGTGGAGTTGAGTATCAACTTGGAGTATTAGCAGGATACGAAGTCAGAGAATACTTGCTTGATAAGTTTAATCGAACCTGTGCTTATTGCGATGCTAAAAATGTCCCTTTGGAAGTTGAGCATATTCAGCCAAAGTCTAAAGGTGGCAGTAACCGCATTAGTAATTTGACTTTGGCTTGTCGTCCATGCAATGAAGCCAAGGGAAACCAAGATATTCAAGATTTTCTCTTGGGTAAACCTAATTTGGCTCGACGAATTTTATCCCAAGCTAAAGCACCACTTAAAGATGCTGCTGCTATAAATGCTACCCGATGGAAATTATTTGAAACTTTAAAAGCAAAAGGTTTGCCCATTACGACTGGAAGTGGCGCACGAACTAAATATAATCGTTGTCGATTAGATTTACCAAAAGAACATTGGATAGATGCAGCTTGTGTTGGTGAGGTGGAACAATTAACAATTCTGACTACTCAACCATTAGTGGTAACAGCAATGGGACATGGTTGCAGAAAGATGGTACAAATGGACAAATATGGTTTTCCCCGCAAGGGTTATCAGGCTAAAAAACCTGTAGGTGGTTGGAAAACAGGAGACATTATCAATTTCGTCAAAGGGAAAAATATTGGATTAAAAGGAGTCAGGATTAAAACTGTCAGAAGTAAAGGTAATTTTGATATCCGACATGGGGATAAAATCTTGTCTGTATCTCGAAATCATATCCAACCCATTCACAGACGAGATGGATACAATTACTCGTTTTGAGTAGATTTTTTCTAAGAGGTTG
>NZ_LGSU01001274.1 GCF_002260545.1 Hydrocoleum sp. CS-953
ATTATTCATTATCCATTATCCATTATCCATTAATTACTCTTGTACTCGTACATCAATCACACTAGCATTAAAATTATAATCCCTACCCTCCAACTCAATTGTCATGCCAATTTTTACCTTAATATTTCCTAAAACAGGACCATCATCAGTAACTCTTCCTTTACCTTCCAATGTTAATAAAACATTCCGACTAAATATTTCTTTATCTCTAGGATCGGGTAAAGCTTTTACCGTTCCATCCGGCTGAGGAACTGCTACTTTTCTAGTTAAAAATTCTACAGATTTTAGGTCAACTTCTCCATAAGGTTGATTCCGAATAATCAATTGAGTTTTTTCCCCTTCCTTTAATAATTTTTCAGGGTAGCGACCTTTTAAACCTAGAACAATAGCATCAACTTCAACTGGTTTAGTCACAATATTGCCCACTTGAGCAACAGAATTTTTATTAGTACCAGGAAATATAAATATTCCCAATAATACCATGAAAATTATTAAGACAGCGCCAACGTCTAAGATACTAATTTTACCAAATAATCGTCCTTGAGAATCCAGAATTTTCATAACTGTATAACTTAATTTTTACAAAAGTAAACTACTCAAAATTAAATTGCCCGATTATAAATTGAACTTTTGATATCCCTCCAGAATATCCCATATAGTATATAGTTAGTGAGCTGGGCACAACGTCAAGATTGCCAACTTTTTTATATTTACCACATAAACCATTCATTTTAGACAATGTGGAGAAATTTATATTAGTATGATGAGCATTTTTGTATGACTAAAAAGTGTAGTAAATCAAATTAATCAGGACTTACGCATGAGGTATGAAAAATGAGGATTTGAGATTCCTTATATCAAATCCAGTAGCATCGGTATAATTAGATAGTTAATCTAGGAGTCAGGAGGGAAGAGAATTTAGAAATATTTACTAATAGCTGAAGATGAATATTTTTTTATACCGAATTAAGTGGATTTGATATTACCTGTCAGTCGCAATGACGAAAATACCTTGTACTACCTAAGTCCTATAGCAATCCTAAATAGGTTGTGACAATTTTTATAATAGTTAATTTGAGCTGAAAATATGAGTAAATTCTAACTCCTGACTCCTTTAGGGAGGATTCAAGAATCGCCCCTACCACCAAAATATTACAACTGTGCAGAGGATTGCTATATTAATGATATTTCTCCCCAAAAATATCCTTTGAGAGAAATTACCGAAAAAATAAGGTTTAAAGCCTCTCCTTTCAAGGAGAAAAAAGAAAAAATTCCTTTTAAGCAATCCTATTCNATTGTTAATTATTCAACATGACTTACGAGAAAAATTAATTTAAAGGCTGAAGATAAGGAAGTTTTTTATTAACTAAACTCCCTTATCTTCCATAAAAAATAAACTTTTTGCTTTGCGGAAAAGCTATCGATAACTTTTGTAGTTAACCACAAGATTGGCAAAACATTATTCGCTAATTTATGACATCTTGATAAATCCAAAATCTAGTACCTCTGAATAAAAAAGCCCATGTTGAAAAAATTATCCTTGATTTCTAAATCTTCCTATCGTCGAATATCATATCCGTTAATATCTTTAATGGTTGCTGCTAGTTTATGTGCAGGTACAGCATCTCCCACTCAAGCTTTGCCCTGGAGACAATTAATTTTCCAGGGTATTCAGATGATGTCAATTTCTAATCTGTCTGATCGTCAAGAAGTTGAACTAGGTAAACAAATTAATCAACAGTTATTTAAAAGCGGAGATGTTAAACTTTATCGCGATCGCGCAGCCAACGAATATATTACTAGAATTGGGCAAAGATTAGTTGCAGCAAGTCCCCGCTCGGATATTCCTTATACTTTTCAGGTAGTAGAGGATGATAGTATAAATGCTTTTGCAACTATGGGAGGGTTTGTTTATATTCATACTGGTTTAATGAAAGCTGCTGATAATGAAGCAGAATTAGCTAGTGTTGTTTCCCACGAAATTGCTCATATTACCGAACGCCATGCGGTTAAACAATTACGTCGAACATTATTAGCACAGGGTTTAGCTACTGCAGCAGGTGTAGATCAGAATGTTGCAGTTCAACTGGGGGTAGAATTAGCATTACGTCGCCCCAAAAGTCGCCAGGCAGAATTTGAAGCAGATCGAGTTGGTATTGAAACTTTGGGAAGAGCGGGATATGCTCAATATGGTGCAATTACATTTATGGAAAAATTGTTGAGAAAGAGTTCTCCTCCATCTTTTCTTAGCACTCACCCAGCAACATCGGCGCGAATTTCTCAGATGAAACAAATGGTCAATCCTGAATTTGCCTATAATGGTGATGGGTTAGACGAGAGACGTTATCAGGTAATTGTAAGTAGATTAGTTCCATAGTAGACCGACACAGCTAAAGTGGTGCGTTAGATTGAATTCAAAAGTCATGCATTCAAAAGTCAGAATTTTCAAGTTAAAATCTATTGCATAGTTTTAGCTGTGTCAGTCTACTAGCGTGTCAAGCTTAAAATTGTGTATTATATTTTCAAGTAAAAGCTTTGAAAAATCCGCATCCTACCATTTTTATAAAGTAACATTTAAGGCTTGACACGGCACTACTACTGGATAGTTTCATCTTAAATGGTGCGTTAGATTGAAGTCAAAAGTCAAAAGTCAGAATTTTCAAGTTAAAATCTATTTAAAATATATTGCACAGTTTTAGCTGAAACAGTCCACTAGTAAACTGCTGTATCTTTCTACTCCCTACTCCCTACTCCCTACTCCCTTCTGTCTCAAAAATTTCTTCTCAATAAGTTCTCCAGCTTTAATAGATTTTCGCAACCAATCTAATTCCAAATCTAATTTTTCTGTCTCAGTTAATTCCCAATTATTATGCTCTTTTCTGAGACGGTTCATCACATCATATAAACATAGAGCAGCACTAACGGAAATATTAAAACTTTCACTAAATCCCACCATCGGAATTTTTACCGATACATCTGCATTGTTTTGAGCATATTCTGATAAGCCATTAATTTCTGAACCAAACATTAATGCTACTTTTGTATTGACAGATAATTGTTCAATAGTTATCTGCTCTTTATAAAGAGTTGTTGCTGCTATTATATAACCCTCACTTTTTAATTTCTTTAAACATTCCTCTGTATTATTTATGCTTGGTTGATTATAACGATATAATGTTAACCAACGATCTGAACCAATAGTTACACCCTGAGTAATTGTAAAAATATTTTTATTCTCTACAATATGCACATCTTGTACACCAAAACTGTCACAACTTCTGAGGACAGCACTAGCATTATGAGGTTGATAAATATCTTCTAAAATAACAGTAATATAGCGAGTTCTTTGCTGCAAAACTGATAAAATTTTTTCCCGACGTGCTATGGTAACAAATTGACTTAAGTAAGTAATTAATTGTTGTTTTTCTTCTCGTTGCATTCAGCTCTAGGAATCATAAATGATTTGTAAAAAATCCTAAAATTTGATATAAGATATAATATCATGTCCGGTAGCATCGGTCTTGTAAGGTAAGGAAGAAGGCTTTAATTATCTAGGAGAGAAGGCTTAAAAGCACAAAAAAACTTAAATTTTCCATAGATATTGACAGTTAGGTTGACACAAACGATACCAGCGGACATGATAGAAAATATAAAATTATTGAAAAATTAAGGTATAAAGCTTCTCTATTCATGGATAAAAAAGAAATTTTTTTTTAGTCAATCCTCTTTTTTCTAAGAAGAGGTAATTATTAATTATTAATTATTAATTATTAATTGTTGAATTATTCCCTAATTCCAAGAGATTTTTTTTTCAATTTAAATAGGACTGCTATAGAGAGCCACTGCTACGATGGCTGATAATTTTTTAGTTTAAGATTTTCTTGGTTATTTTTTCTCAGAGAGAAACCCTGTTGCATTTTTTGTCTTAATGTTCGTCTAGCTTTATAAGGTTTGACAAGTTCATCTAAGTGCATTTTCCGAGTTTGATAATCCTTAACATTAACTTGATAAATAATATTATTGTCAACATCTAATCCTGTTAGCCACCCACTGCGAGGATGATATGCACTGGTATCAATATCTAGCCAACCAGCTCCACAAACTAATTCTCCAGGCTCAACTTCATCGAAAGTAAAAGTTATAGTATGACCTATAATAATTAACTTATCAGAAAAATAGGGTTTATCTACAGAATGAAATTCATGGCGAATCCAACAACATTCATGGTATGCTTGCTTTTGAATCGGTAGTTTGGGATTTATCCCTGCATGAACTAACCAAATATCTCCTAAGTCTAGATATAGAGGTAGCGATCGCATCCACTCTAAATCATCATAAGGCATAATTCCCGTATCTCGATAACTTTCCACAGTTTCGACACCACCACTGTAATACCAACTTTGCCATGCCTCATGGTTTACTTCTGTATCAGAAAGAGCTTGAATCATCATGTATTCGTGGTTTCCCAAGATACACTGATAGGGGCTATTTTTAACAAATGTTACTACTTGAGAACTTTTCGGACCTCTATCAATTAAGTCTCCTAAAAAGTATACCATATCATCTCTGCCTGGGGCGATCGCCTCTAACAAAGCCATTAAGCCATCATAATGCCCATGTATGTCGCCAATGATAATACGTCTGGTGTTCATTGTTACTGCTGATAAGTTTTTACTACCACACTTTAACTTTGCGCTAAAGCAACAAATCTTAAACTTTGCTACAATTTAATCAAAATTTAATTAATTTTTTTTTATTCAAGCACCCTATAAAACTTAACTTATATATTTTACCATATAATTTTTAAGGTTAATACTAATTAATTTTAAAAAGATGTCACAAATCGTTTCAAACTTTAAATATTAAATCACTGCCTAAAATGTCTGTATTGTTAAAGTTTTTACTCTATCAAAATCTAACTTCTAATATCATGTCCATTGATATCGGAGTGTGTAAAAGCTGGGGAAATATATCTCATATTTAAGGTTTTCCTTCTCTTAAAGCTTTTTCATTCTTCATTCTTCCTTACCTTTGCGATACAATAACGATGTTACCGGAGATGATATAATTTCTAACCTCTGACTTCCGTGAAACGGTATAACCGACCTTAATTTTCAGGATTATCAAGAATTTAACTAATTCTATAGAAATTTTACCCTGAATAAATTTAGGTCGGTAATTTTCAAACTTAAAATACCTTCAATATATTCAGTATTAACTTTTAGTTACTTAAAGCACGCAGGAATTTTTGAATTTCGGTTAATAATCCTTTCCGTTTTGGTGGAGTAGCTATTGTTTCAGAGGATGAAGAGACTGAAGCAGAGTCATCTGTTTTCGCTGTACCAGTAGCTTCAGCTAAAATCATATCTAGTTGCTCTCCCAATGGTTTCTCCGGTTGTTCAGCAATTAATTTATACTGGCCATTTTCTTCCAACCAAACTTGCCAAGGAGAAGGATAACAACGATATAACGCCCCCTCACCAAAAGACCTAATATAATAGCAAGATTCAATAGTTTTAATAAATCTTTCCCGGAGTTGACGTGCTGCATAACCAATTCCCACAATAGAAACATCCTCTAATCTAGGGATTAACATCACAACTGGGCGATCGCCAGCCAGATTAGACAATTTTTCAGCTTGGGCCACTTCTACAGCAGAAGGAGCAATTAATAAAAAACATTGGTCTTCGGGTTCAACTCTACTGTCAACTGGAGACCTACTTGTGCCAATATCTTCTATTTTAAAAGAGACATCTTGCCAATCCCGTCTAGCTAAAGCTGCTGCTCCAGTGTCGGGAAAAAAGACTTTAAGTTGAGTACCTGTTTCCAGTAAAACAGGAATAAATTGTTTTGCCAAAGATTGAGCTTGAAGTTCAATCTCTGGAACAATTATCTCAATTTGAAGTCTAGTATAACCATCACCGAGAGCTGCTTTAGTAGCTTCCATTGCTTGGGCGATCGCCTCATTTATGTCATTGGGTAGTTTAGTCATCTATGTTAATATTTACTAAAATTATGCTGTCATTGAGAGAAGATTGTAATATCTTCGTTATTTTCCACAACAATAATAAGTATAAAGTTTAACTGGGAGAAAATATGACAACTAAACATCCATTTGGAGAAAGTTCTCAGAAACTAGAAGCATCTCTGGAAAGAAGTCAAATTCAACAAAATTCTCCTTCTAATAACTCCACTCTACCTGTAACTACTCTTGCATTAGGAGAAGAGGGAGGTGCTACAACTGAAGCTTTTGATAATTTAGAAAGTGGTGGCAACTTCATAGCAACTACTCTAGCAATAGGCGAAGAAGGTGGTTTTAGTGAAGCCATACCTACGACTGTAGCAACAGAAGAAGAAGGTGGTAATTCACCTGTACCAACAACTGCAACCTTGGGAGCAGAAGCTGGAATTACTCCAATACCTTTACCACCAGGAGTAGTAACTACTCTAGCAGTAGGAGAAGAAGGGGGGGACTTTCCTGAAGCTACCACTCTAGCAGTAGGAGAAGAAGGGGGGGACTTTCCTGAAGCTACCACTCTAGCAGTTGGAGAAGCTGGCGACATGGGTTTTCAACCTACAACCCGAGCAGTAGGAGAAGATGGTGCTACAACTGAGGCATTGGGAGAAGAAGGAGGTTTTGCTACTCTTACTGATGATGGAATTCTGACTCAACCAGGAACAGAAGAAGGAATAGTAACAACTCTAGCAATAGGAGAAGAAGGTGGCGCAACTACTCTAGCAATAGGAGAAGAAGGGGGTATTGCAACTTTTTTTGATGATGAAATTCTGACTCAACCAGGATCGGAAGCAGGAGTAGTTACTACTCAAGCATTAGGAGAAGAGGGTGGAAATTTTAATGAGGAAATTTATCGGCAATCTTATCCTAGCATTAATGTTGCTATCAATAGAGGAGAATTAAATTCTGGTTTAGAACATTACGTTCAGTTTGGACAATTTGAAATTCAACGTATAGGATTTTTTACAGGTACTAATGGTAATGATATTATTACTGCTTTTGGCAACAATACCAGAATTGTTGGTGTGAATACTCTGGGATATAATCCAGTAAATGATGAAATAATTCCTAATAGTTTTGGTGTGGGAGAAGTTGATATATTAGTTGGTAGTTCTAGAGCAGAGATAATAGACCAATTTATACTAGGTTCTTCTCAAGGATTACCTTTTTATCTTGGCTTTGGAAATTTAGATTTTGCTTTAATTAAAAACTTTGATGTTGCTTTTGACCAAATTCAGTTACCAGGAAGTTTGGATGATTATAGTGTTGAAATTATTAATAACTCGGTTAATATATCTACCCAATCGGGAGATTTAATTGGGATTATAGAAGATGTGCCATCTCTAGATAATTTAAGGATTAATTTTATCTAGTTGATTCAATGGAATTAATTAGATATCTCCAGAAAATAAACTTGCTCTTTCTTTAAGATAGGCTATACTTGTAAAAGTCGCTTACAAAATCATTTTTCATTCCTTGGTGTCAAATTAAATTACCTGTTGCCTGTTATACCAGTTTGATAAATGTTTACTACAAATAGCTAGGGTACTTTTTAGGAGTCAGGAGCCAGGAGTCACATGGGAATGGCTTCAATAGGGTTTTTTAGTCATAAATCATATTTTTTGTCCAAGAGACATCTCCTGTAAAGTATTTTTATCCCTCTTACTATTCTTCAAGAATTAAGAATTTAGAATGAAGAATTTAGAATTACCTCTCCTTGAAAAGAAGAGGATTAACAAACAGGAAAATTTTTATTTATTATCCCCTATCCAAGGGGAGGCTTTAAACCACAATATTTCGGTAACATTCTTTTTTCAAAATGGTATTATACTCTTACCAATGGATAATTGATAATTAATCAATTCGGTTTAAATCCTTCTATTTCAAGATAATAAAAGTGCTAGGAGATTTCCTTGTATTCAATCAAGTACGGTTTTCCTGGAAGTAATTATCCATTATCAATTAATCAACAAAAGTCTATATATTTTTCTGAGATTTATATTAGATATAGACGTGAAAAAAAATCTAATTTTTTTAGAATTAGGCAAAAGATAAGAGATTTTCAGCATAACCACGAAAAAATATTTTTAGGATAACTCACAACTGTTGCATGAAAGTTAAAAGTTCTACCAGTTTAATAAATGTTTACGGCTTTGTTGCATAAAATTAGGGATAGAACATCCATTCCGCTTTGGTTCACATATCAAATGCGTTTGATATGCGGCTGCTATATCGATCTCTTTCGCAATTATTGATGTTCTATTCATCTATTGTCCAATAGTTAGGGTTTGCCGACCAAATCTCAAAACCTTTACAGGTAAAAGTTTCAGCCTTTTTCTGTCTTATATTGATGTTTGATTCATCTATTGTCCAATAGTTGTAGCAGTTTCCGCGCCTTATGAAGTACATATGATATGCACTTGCTTGTGCAGCAACTATATACTTTCATGCAACAAAGCCAATGTTTACTATAAATCTCTGTTACCAANTGTCTTATATTGATGTTTGATTCATCTATTGTCCAATAGTTGTAGCAGTTTCCGCGCCTTATGAAGTACATATGATATGCACTTGCTTGTGCAGCAACTATATACTTTCATGCAACAAAGCCAATGTTTACTATAAATCTCTGTTACCAATGGATAATTGATAATTGCAAAGGTTCCGCAAAACTTTCCTACGGAAAAAAACAGAGTTGTGCGACAGCAAAACAAAAATATAGCAATCCTCCGCATATTCGTGGCAAAAATATTACTGCTTTTTAGGCAACAGCGGTGCGACCCCGCGTCGGCGACAGACGCAAGGGAACGCGCACCAAGAGAGGCACTATTGCTACAAGCAACAGGTGGGAGTTTCAACTTTTTTATTTACTTTTTAATTACCCGCAACATAAGCGCGGATTGCTATAATTATCCATTATCCATTATCCATTATCCATTATCCATTAATGAACTATTCCCTTATTATATGAAAATTTTAATTCTGGGTAGTAATGAAGATATTCATGCTGCTCACCTCAAACAATCTCTCACAGAAAAAGGAATAACAGTTGAATAT
>NZ_LGSU01001275.1 GCF_002260545.1 Hydrocoleum sp. CS-953
AGGAGTCAACCCACCCCTAACCCCTCCGGTGGAGGGGAAGTCAGAAGCGAGTGTGTAATTCTGAGGTCCCCGTTTCCTGCGGAATCCGTAAGGAAACAGAATGTAAGACACACATCTGACAGTTGTTTTTGTAACGGGGATTTATGCCGCGCTCCAAAAACATTTCGCTTTATACCGTTTCACGGAAGTCAAAATTCAGATTTTATCAGCTTCAAACCTTGACAATATAATAGTTTCAGGCAATTATTTGACATTTAAAGTTGGAAACTATTTGTGACATCCTTAAAGTGAATTGGTATTAAAAGGTGGGGTTTTAGACCCATTTTTTTTGATAAATTGTACTGAGACTATCAGATTTGATATAATTTATTGCCGAGTTTGTATCAATAAAAACTTTTTCTTAACTTGTTTTTTGATAATCTTAGTAGAGAAGCTTATTCAGTAATTNTAAAAGGTGGGGTTTTAGACCCATTTTTTTTGATAAATTGTACTGAGACTATCAGATTTGATATAATTTATTGCCGAGTTTGTATCAATAAAAACTTTTTCTTAACTTGTTTTTTGATAATCTTAGTAGAGAAGCTTATTCAGTAATTAACAATTAACAATTAATAATTACCCCTTCTTAAAAGAAGGGGATTGACTCAAAGGAAAATTTTTGCTTTTATCTCCTATCCAAGGGGAGGCTTTAAACCTGAATTGTTGAATTATTAACTATTAATTATTTAGTCAAAATATTAAAAATTAGATCGATAAAATAATGCAGCTATCACCCCAAGAAAAAGACAAATTAATGATTTTTACTGCTGCTTTAGTTGCAGAAAGACGAAAGGAAAAAGGGATTAAATTAAACTATCCTGAAGCAGTAGCTTATATTTCTGCAGCTATATTAGAAGGTGCTAGGGAAGGAAAAGGGGTAGCCGAATTGATGAGTCATGGCAGAACTGTTTTAAGACAGGATGAAGTAATGGAAGGGATACCAGAAATGATTGAAGAAGTGCAGGTAGAAGCAACCTTTCCAGATGGTACTAAGTTAGTGACAGTACACAATCCCATACAATAAAGTAAGGTGGTGGTGCATAGTAATTGCAGAAAGAGTGTGGGGGGTGTGGGAAGAAATTAAACAATATATCTTTAAATATACAGGAAACCAATTAACAACTAAAATAACAATGATTCCAGGAGAAATAATTACTCAAACAGGTGAAATAGAATTAAATTCAGGGCGGAAAACAATTCAGATAATGGTAGCAAATACAGGCGATCGCCCGATTCAAATTGGTTCTCATTTTCATTTTTATGAAGTCAACCCAGCCTTAAAATTTGAGCGTGACCCCACTAAAGGAATGCGTTTAAATATTCCAGCAGGTACGGCAGTTAGATTTGAACCAGGAGATGAAAAAGAAGTAGAATTAGTAGCGATCGCAGGTAGTCGAGAAATATACGGTTTTAACGCTTTGCTTAATCAAAAATTAGAATAAAAAAAGAAGATTTCTATGATGGGAAAATAAGGTCTTAAATCTTTCTTTTAAAAGGGATAAAAAAAAAGAAAATTCAGTATTTCAAGCCTCCTTATTCCAAAAAGATACATTTTCTTCTTCCCCGTTCCCTGTTCCCCGTTCCCTGTTCCCTAAAAGTCTCCAATATCGCACAACTTAAATCATATTGCTATCCTTTTAACTGATAACTGAAATGGCAACAACAGCTAGGTTAGGAATTGGCGGTCCCGTAGGCAGTGGCAAAACTGCTTTACTAGAGTGTATTGTTCCCCTTTTGACCAAACAAGGTATTGAAGTAGCCATAGTAACCAATGACTTACTCACTACTGAAGACGCACAGCGACTCAAAAGTGGAGGAATTTTACCAAGCGATCGGATTATTGGAGTAGAGACAGGTAGCTGTCCTCATACAGCTATAAGAGAAGACCCAACCATGAATATTTTAGCAGTGCAAGATTTGGAACAACTATATCCTAATCTAGACCTGATTCTTATTGAAAGTGGGGGGGATAATCTTGCCTCTACCTTTAGTTACGATTTGGTAGATGCCTATATTTTTGTCATAGATGTAGGGGCAGGAGATGATATTCCCCGTAAAAAAGGACCTGGTTTTGTGCAAGCTGACTTAGTAGTAATTAACAAAATTGATCTAGCTCCTTATGTCAATGCCAATCTAGATTTAATTCGCGAACAAGCACCAGTATATCGTCAAGGTAAACCTATTGCTTATACTAATTGTAAAACTGGAGTTGGATTGAATGAAGTAGTTAATTTTATTCTAGAGAGAATTTTATTTCGCACTGGTTTGTGAGTAATGAATTTGAAAAAGTGATGAGCAGAGATAATTTGGAGATAAAACTAGAGCGCAATAGTTTTGGTAAAACTGTAGTAACTCATCAGTATACAACTCATCCTTTGCGTTTATCTAATGTATTTCGTCTGGATGCCACCGATCCGCGTACTGCTTACTTGTACCTTACCAATACATCGCCTGGGTTATTAGCTGGAGATAACTTGAGTTTATCTTTACAGCTAGAAAAGGGAGGCAGTCTTTATCTTACTGACCAAGCTGCCATTAAAGTTCATGCTATGCCAATCACAGGTACCAAAGCAACAACTAATTTAAAAATTAAAGTCGAAGCAGGTGCCAGATTAGAATTAGTAGCAGAACCTCTAATTTTATTTGCGGATGCAGCATTGGAACAAACTACTAACATTCAGCTTGACTCTGACGCAGAACTTTTTTGGAGTGAGATTATTCTTCCTGGTAGACTAGCTAGGGGAGAGTGGTACGAATTTCGCTATTATTTTAGTCAATTAGAGATTATCTCAATGGCTGAAGAAGTATGTTTTAGGGATACTATTCACTTAGAAGGAAAGCAAAATTTATTCAAGCATAGCGATATATTTGCTTCAAAACCTATACTAGCTAATTTAATTGTTGTTCAACCAAATAGTAATCTTGAGTTACTTAGTCAAACACTGGAAAATCTTGAGGCAGCTAATTGTTNATTTTAGTCAATTAGAGATTATCTCAATGGCTGAAGAAGTATGTTTTAGGGATACTATTCACTTAGAAGGAAAGCAAAATTTATTCAAGCATAGCGATATATTTGCTTCAAAACCTATACTAGCTAATTTAATTGTTGTTCAACCAAATAGTAATCTTGAGTTACTTAGTCAAACACTGGAAAATCTTGAGGCAGCTAATTGTTCCGATCTGCTTTTGGGTAGTTCTGTATTACCTAATAATAAAGGTTTATTGATTCGTGTTTTAGCTAGTAAAACTCTACAAATAAAAAAGTATATTAAATATGCTTTAAATTCTGTCCGTCATTTAACTAACCGCTCCAGTTTACCCTATATTCCCAAATGAATTAAATGGTCGAACAAATTAGAGAAATAGCAGAAACTTATCTAGGTAATTTTACAAAAGATGTAAACCTAGCTGAAAAGTTAAAATCAGCCCGTACTTTAGACAATTGTTTAGAGATATATCTGACTCAAACCGATAGTGGCAAAGGAAGAATTCAGGCTCAATCAACTTCTGGAATAATTGTAGGTATTATAAAAAGTAGAGATTGGTCTCTATGTGAAGGAGATGTATTTATTACCAAATCTGGTAAGCTATTATTAATTCATCTACAAGAGCAAAGATTGATGGTATTAAGTTTTACCGAACCTGTAGAAAACCATGCTATAGAATTAGTTCATTTAGGTCATGTTTTGGGTAATCATCACTGGCCAATAATTATTAAAAAAAATAAAATTTATATTCAATTAATTATAGATGCAGCAATAATTGAAGCCACTATTGCCAAGTTTAAAATTCCTGGTTTAAAAATAGATTATGAATTGCGCTCTCCCCAAGAACATTTTGATTTTTCCCACCATAGTCATCATAGCTAAATAGACATTTCTAATAATAAAAAATAAAATCAATTATGGAATATAAATTATAGCGCTTCCTGTAATTATGAGGTACATCCGGGAGTTGTCAAGATGTCTGTACTACAAGATTTTTACCATTTACAGCAATTTTGGAGTTAGTGAGGTACAAAATTTTTTTATTTGTTAAAGACTGGAAGTTTATTGGTAATTCTGGTAACACAAGCATCCTGCTTGTTACAGGCTTCCAGCCTGAACTGCAAATAACAGTACCTCACCATCCTCAAAAGTGCTGTAACTTGTACATCATTTGCCCAAAAGATGCTGTATCAATTATTTCCTCCTACTGGACTGACACAGCTAATGAGTGTGCGCATTTGGGGGCGGGTTTATTTCATCTAATGGTTAAACTCATTCATTTAAAAAACAAACCCGCCCCTACTATTGTACTATTGTTAGATGAAACAGTCCGCTACTCACTAATCCCTAATGAATACTGAAATACCCGAACAACTTGCCTTAATGCAGTTATCTGATTCTTTTTTTCCAAGTGGTTCTTTTACCTTTTCTCACGGACTAGAAACTTTAGTTCAAACTGGAAAAATTCAGTCAAAGCAAGAAATTTTGTATTTCTTGCAAATATTATTACGGAACAAAGTTGGAGTGAGTGATGTGGTAGCATTAATTCAGAGTTATCGCGGTATTAAAAACGGAAATCTAGAGGCAGTGAGAGAAGCAGATCAACAACTATTTATTCAAACGGCGATCGCTAAAAATAGAGAAACTCAGCGTCAAAGTGGACGCGCTCTACTAATGGTGGCTAGTTCTACTTGGCAAGACGAACGACTAGAAATTCTTAATCAAGAAGCTGTTCGGGGGAAAATACACTGTTTACATCCAGTTATTTTTGGTGCAATTACTTCAGTAGCAGGTTTAAAGGAACGAAATGCAGTGTTGGCTTTTTTGCATGGTTTGGTGACTAATATATTAGGAGCAGCTATTCGTTTGGGTATTTTAGGACATATACAAACACAGCAAATTTTACTCCAATTAGTACCAGATATTGAAGCAGTTTGCTCAACTGCCGTATCAATGAATCTAGAGCAAATGTGGTCTTGTACTCCTTTTATTGATATTGCTCAAATGCAACATCCAAAATTGCCTCAGAGGTTGTTTGCTAATTAGGAGTCAGGAGCCAGGAGTCAGGAGTCAGGAGTTAGGGAAATTATAGATGAGCTAGGAGGAAAAATTGTTCCTTTCTTTTTCTGCCCTTGTCTACTCAAAATACTAACTTTTTTAGCTTGAGTGACCGAGAATTTCACACTTTTTTCGCTCTAAAAAAACTAAAGTATTTATCTTTCAATAATTAATAATTACCTCACAAGAAGATGATTGAGTAAAATGATTTTTTTATCTTGAAAAGGAGAGGCTTTAGACCTTAATTATTCCGTAAATTCTTTGAGAGTTAATTAACAAGCTGTAATT
Organism: Hydrocoleum sp. CS-953; assembly: GCF_002260545.1. Classification (GTDB taxonomy): domain Bacteria; phylum Cyanobacteriota; class Cyanobacteriia; order Cyanobacteriales; family Microcoleaceae; genus Trichodesmium. The sequence continues at coordinate 5,373 of NZ_LGSU01001275.1, forward strand.
ACATTTTTTAACATATAAGTGCCTATGCAAAATTAATTACATATCCTACTAACTCTCTGTTGCCTGTTGCCTCTCTCAACAAGGAAATTTCTAAAAGCACAACTACTTACAACAAAAGGAATTAAAATTATGAGTTATCGTATGAATAGACGCGCGTATGCTGATACCTATGGACCAACAGTAGGCGATCGCGTGCGTTTGGCAGATACAGAATTATTTATTGAAGTTGAACGAGATTATACCACCTATGGTGACGAAGTAAAGTTTGGTGGTGGTAAAGTAATCCGTGATGGAATGGGGCAATCACCTATATCTAGTGAAGCTGGAGCGGTAGATTTAGTAATTACTAATGCCCTGATTTTAGATTGGTGGGGTATCGTCAAAGCTGATATTGGCATCAAAGACGGCAAGATTGATAAAATCGGCAAAGCAGGTAATCCCTATATTCAAGATGGGGTAGATATTATTATTGGTCCATCTACTGAAGTTATTGCCGGAGAAGGACATATTCTTACAGCGGGGGGAATAGATAGTCACATTCACTTTATTTGTCCTCAACAAATAGAAATAGCGATCGCTTCTGGTATCACAACAATGATAGGAGGTGGCACAGGCCCAGCTACAGGTACTAATGCTACTACCTGTACTCCAGGTGAGTGGAATATTTGGATGATGCTGCAAGCTGCTGATGCTTTTCCGATGAATTTGGGATTTTTGGGCAAGGGAAATAGTGCTAAACCAGAAGGGTTAGTAGAACAAATTCAAGCTGGAGCTATGGGTTTAAAACTCCATGAAGATTGGGGAACAACTCCTGCTGCTATTGACACTTGTTTGAGTGTTGCCGATAAATATGACGTACAGGTAGCCATCCATACAGATACTCTGAATGAAGCAGGTTTTGTGGAAAACACGATCGCTGCTTTTAAAGACCGAGTAATTCATACCTATCATACTGAAGGTGCGGGAGGTGGACACGCGCCAGACATTATTAAAGTTTGCGCCCTCAAAAATGTATTACCTTCTTCAACTAATCCGACTCGTCCGTTTACAGTCAACACTTTAGAAGAACATCTTGATATGTTGATGGTGTGTCACCACCTTGATAAAAATATTCCTGAAGATGTAGCCTTTGCTGAATCTAGGATACGCAAAGAAACTATTGCTGCAGAAGATATTTTGCACGATTTAGGAGCATTTAGCGCTATAGCTTCTGATTCTCAAGCAATGGGTAGAGTGGGAGAAGTAATTATTCGTACTTGGCAAACTGCTCACAAAATGAAAGTACAAAGAGGTGTTTTAGCTGCCGATACAGAAGAAGTAGCAGATAATTTTCGGGCTAAACGTTACATTGCTAAATATACTATCAATCCGGCAATTATGCACGGTATTGCCAATTATGTTGGTTCCATTGAAACAGGGAAATTAGCCGATATTTGCCTTTGGAAACCTGCGATGTTTGGGGTTAAACCAGAAATTGTCATTAAAGGAGGAGCGATCGCTTGGGCACAAATGGGCGATCCTAATGCTAGTATTCCTACACCTCAACCTGTATATATGCGTCCTATGTTTGGTAGTTTTGGTGGCGCAACTCCCGCTACTTCTTTGACTTTTGTTTCTAAAGAAGCATTAAATGCTGGAATACCCGAAAAAATCAGTTTAAAAACCCCTGCTGTAGCTGTTAGTAATACACGAAATCTCGGCAAAGCAGACATGAAACTCAATGAAGCCACCCCCAAAATAGAAGTAAATCCTGAAACTTATGAAGTGAGAGCAGATNTAAATGCTGGAATACCCGAAAAAATCAGTTTAAAAACCCCTGCTGTAGCTGTTAGTAATACACGAAATCTCGGCAAAGCAGACATGAAACTCAATGAAGCCACCCCCAAAATAGAAGTAAATCCTGAAACTTATGAAGTGAGAGCAGATGGTGAATTACTAACTTGTGAACCCGCCTCGGTTTTACCAATGGCGCAGCGTTATTTTTTATTTTAAACAGTTACGCATAATATAGAATCCGGTTAAATACTTATCGTATCGCTCTAGGAGTCAGGAGTCAGGAGTCAGGAGTCAGGAGAAAGAAAAGATTGAGAGCATGAATTTTTAAATTCGCCCACGCTAGAAAATCTGTATTACAGCGGTTTTCATTTCAGTAGACCACAGTAGGGAAGTTCCATGGAACCTCCCTACTAGGTTTTGGTTGTGATATCATGTCCGCTGGTATGGTCGCGTCGTGTAAAAGTTGGGGAAATATTTACCTTATGTAAGCTTTTTCCTTTTCTTCTTTCTTCCTTATTCCTTCTTCCTTACCTTCTCACTTGCAATACCGATGCTACCGGACATGATATGAAGATGTGGTTCATCAACTTGAAAAGCGCTTTCATTAATTGATAATTGATAATGGATAATTGATAATTACCTCTGGTTAAAACCGTTACGGAATTGAAGATTGGGAAATATCCTAGCACTTTTTTTCCCCTATCCAAGGGGAGGCTTTAAACCACAATTATTTAATTAATAATTAATAATTAATTATTCGGTAAGAGAAAGTAATTTTGCGATTACTGTATAACCGCATTTTATATAACTGCTTGAAAAGTCGTCATTGCCACGATAGGAAGCAATCTCAGAGGTTTCATAAGATTGCCTCCTTCCACTCCCTTCCACTCGCAATGACTTGGCTATAGCAATTATCCAGATTCTACAGCGGTTTTCCTGCACGGTAGACCTACGGTAGGGACTAACCATGGTTAGTCCCTACAAGGCTTTTTGTTCTTAGGAGTGTGTTCCATCTTTCTGAAAATCGCTATAAGCAATAGAAGAAAAATTATATCATGTCCGGATAATTAGCGAGCAAAAACTTTCTCCTTTTTATACTTTCTCCTGACTTTTCAGGACTGACTCCTCCCTCCTTATTTCTAACTATTCAACCGGACATCATATTACCTATTCCCTAGCGCTATAGATACTGTTCTATAAAACTGATACAAATTAAGTTTGGTTCTAATGGATTTCATGTATGTGTGAACACATTCTGTCTAATAATATGCGAGTGTAACGTATTATATCGTTATTCTTTGATTAAGTTAATGCTCCTAGAAATGCCAGAATATACAGGAAGAGCGATCGCGAATTCTGTCCCCTTTCCAGGTTGTGAAATTACNCATGTATGTGTGAACACATTCTGTCTAATAATATGCGAGTGTAACGTATTATATCGTTATTCTTTGATTAAGTTAATGCTCCTAGAAATGCCAGAATATACAGGAAGAGCGATCGCGAATTCTGTCCCCTTTCCAGGTTGTGAAATTACTTCTATTTTTCCCTGATGCTTTTCAATAATCTGATAAGAAATTGACAGACCCAAACCAGTCCCCTTTCCGACTGGTTTCGTTGTAAAAAAGGGGTCAAAAATTTTATCTTTGACTTCTGTTGGTATTCCTGGACCATTATCTCGAATTTTCACAAATACTCGATCTTCAGCTACCTTTTCCGTTTGAATAACAATCTGTTTCGGTTGAATATCCGATTCTAGCATCGCATCAATAGCATTAGCGATAATATTCATAAACACCTGATTTAATTGAGCCGGATAACATTCCACCAAAGGTAAATCTCCATAATTTTTGAGAATTTCAACTCCCTGTATGAGCTTATGACTGAGAATTAACAGTGTGTTATCAATTCCTTCATGCAGGTCTACAGA
>NZ_LGSU01001276.1 GCF_002260545.1 Hydrocoleum sp. CS-953
GGGTTGGGGGAGAGGTCATAATTATCCTCACTCCAACTAAATCTAAATATGAAAAATTTTACAATTAGTCTTTTAGCATTTCATCTATATTCAACCTTTTTAGATTCGTCAGAAAAAAATAATCAAGAAGGCAAATTATTATGGGAAAACCTCGCCCAACTAGAGGAAAAATATCTACCATTCCCAGACCTAAAATATTTACCTCATCAATTAATTTGCTATGACCAAAATGGCAATTATAATTCTGTCTTTGAATCTCAGGAAAATAACTTGTGGATGAGTAAATCAAAGCAAGCAATAGACTTAGGTGTAATTGAAATCGAAAACTTAAAAATAGCAGGTAATCTCCAACCATTTATACTTAACGACACCTACGCTGCTGACCTAACTCTCATCCCCAAATTATCAACAGAAAAACTAGACATTTCTCAACTAAAACAATTCCCCATCAAAAGTTTATTACCCTCATCAATTCAACCATCATTAGGAGAAACATTTTTAATTTATGGAGAAATCGACCCAGAAGTAAATGCCGAACAAATAGCCAATGAATGTGTAGAAAATTTATTCGACTCAGCCCAAATAAAACCTGTATTTCTCAATCAAGGCGAATTATTTAAAAGCTTGCTTTTTGAATACGAAGCAACAGAATTTACTGCCAATAACCAAACCAACAAAATTAAAATATTAGTCTTATTAAACAATAGTCAAGCAGAAACAATTGACCTAGCAGAAAAATCCTACGAATGGATATTACAATTATTGTGCTGTCGCCATAAAATCAACTTTATCTATCAAGAATCACGAAATCTCTATCCTAAAGCGAGAAAATCTTATGACAAATTAGAAACAGAAATGAAACACTTCTCTCAGATAACAGCAGATCCAAAAACCAGACTAGAATCTCTCCAACAAATTCTAGAAAAAATGCCAGAAGACTATCTATATTATTCTCGTTATCTGCGAGACTTAAAAGCACATAAAACCGCCATCGAAACCAATATTAATAATTATAAAACCTGTCTATCAAAAATAGAAAATATTAGTAACATTCCCCAATATTGGCAAGACTTCTTGAATAAAACCTGCTCTCTGTGGCACAGACAAATTGAAACCGATATTAACTATCTTTCCCCTGGTCAAAACTTATTTGAACAAATGGTAAACACAATTAGAGGCATGGCAGAAATAGACCAAGCAGAAAGCGATCGCCGCTTAGAAAGAACCATTCAAATTATTGGTGTAGGATTAGGAAGTGGAGGAATTATTGCTTCTAGCACTGGTCATATTGATGTACCTGTTACTTTCAAACCTACTGGTAAATTAGAAACAATTCATCCCGTTATTTTGACTTTAATCTTAAGCATTTTAGCAACCCTATTAGCAGGAGGAATAACCTGGTATTTCACCAAACCCAAAAACAAAATAAATTCCTAAGTCAAAAGTCCAGTAGGGTGTGTTAGTGGAACGAAGTGGAACGTAACGCACCATTTTTTTTCAAGATTTAGGTGCGTTACGCTATCGCTTTTCATGTCGCGTAGCGAAACAGCACCCTACTACTACCACCACCTTTTTCAACCTAAACTTTTTCCCATCATAAACTGAACTAAACCAGGAAATAACCGATAAGTTTCTGTTGCTAAAACCGCAGGACCTACTACTACTTCAGACTGCTTATTTTTAACAACATTCCAGATAGTTTCAGCAATATCTTTTGGCTGACTAACAAAATTAGATTCTAAAACAGAACTCATTTGTTGGCGACTAGCTTCTACTCCCGAATTATCCCCACCTCGAAATTGCGCTCTCTCCAGAAAATCACTATTAATAACTCCTGGTTGTACAGAACTAACATTAATTCCTTTTGACTCTAATTCCAAACGTAAAGTATCTGTTAATCCAGTAACTGCATATTTACTAGCACAATAAGCAGTCATATTTGGCAAAGGCATTTTTCCACCAAAGGAACCAACATTAACAATTGTGCCTGATTTTCTTGACAAAAAATGAGGTAATAAAGCTTTAATTGTATTCACATAACCAAAAAAATTAACATTCATTAATTGTTGAAAATCTTCTAGGGTTGTATGTTCCATTCCACCAGTCAGACAAATTCCAGCATTATTAACTAATACATCAATTTTTTCATAGAATTCTATTGCTTTTTGCACCAAATATTCTACTTGTTCAGCATCAGTAACATCTGTAGGAATAGCTAAAGCAGATTTACCAATTTCTCTCACTTCATTTGCTGTTGCTGCTAATCTATCTAACTTTCTAGCAGCTAACACAATGTTATATCCTTTTCTGGCAAATAAAAGTGCTGTTTCTCTACCACAACCTTGAGAAGCACCAGTAATTAAAACAGTTGGCAGCATAATTTTTTTTTAGACAAATTAAAATTCTAGATTTACAGGAATTATTGTAACGCAATTCTGAGGAAAAAGAAAAATTTACTAATAATGAAGCTTCTCTTCTCTCCTAAATAACTAATACCTTATTCTTTCTTTATATATATAAGTTACCATTACTATTAGTTCATTATTATAGTACCGTGACACACCTATATTACAAGGCGTTGCTGAATCAAGGTATGAAAATAAAAATTGAACAATCTCAAATATTTGTTATTCAATACTTTAGTAATTACCAAAAAATACAAATCATACCTAAAATAAGCAACGCCAATTAAATGAACCCACCCCACTCTTTACTAAATGACCTAATTCACTATTTTAGATTTGTCGGTTTACTAACTAATAACTAATAACTGATAACTGATAACTGTAATTACCGAATTATTAATTATNTTTTAACCAGAGGTAATTATCAATTATCCATTATCAATTATCAATTAATGAATCATCCTTTAATTTTATCCTTCCTCTCATTCTTGCCACAACTTGTAAGTCAACACTTTTATCAGTTTCATCCACAATTTCACCAGTTAATTCTTCCAACACATCCTCTAAACTTACCACTCCCGACATTCCACCATATTCATCTAAAACAACCATCAAATGTTGACGATATTTTTGAAATTCTTTCAATAATAAATCTACCCTCAATGTATCTGGAATAAACCTAACATCTCGCATAAAATCATAAATTTTTTGATTATCTTTTCCTTCAATTAAAGCCTTAAGTAATTCATGTTTTAATACCAAACCAAGTACATCATCAATAGAATCTCTAATCACAATAATTCGGCTATGCTGAGAATTAATAATATCTGACTTAACCTCAGATAGAATTGAATCACTATGTAAATAAGTAGTCGCTGTTCGAGGTGTCATAATATGCGATGCACTTTTATCATTTAGCCGAAATACTCTTCTAATCATTTCAGCTTCATCACCTTCAATAACTCCCTCCTTATATCCTATTCTGGTTAAAAACATTATTTCTGCTTCATTAGTAGTGGGTAATTTTTTTCCTTGAGTAAAAGGTGATGTAATTTTTTCCATTAACCAGACTATGGGAGTAAAAATAAAAGTTAATCCCTGCACGGGTAAAGCTATAGTTAAGGCAAATCTCATGGCATACCTTTCCCCAAGAGTTTTAGGAATAATTTCGCCAAAAACTATTACTAAAAATGTCAAAATAGCAGAAAATACTCCTAACCAAGCATTCCCTAAAACTGAAGCTGCAATATTACCAATTAAGATACTGCCAACAATATTAAAAATGTTATTAATAATCACAACAGTTGCTATGGGGCGGTTGATTTTTTTCTTAATTGCCCAAAGTGCTAATACTGTTGCTTTTTTAGACTGGGCTAACTGTTGTACTTTAATAGGAGAAACTGAAAGTAAAGCTGTTTCAGTAGCAGAACAAAGGGCAGAACCTATGAGAATAATTAAAACTATAATAGTTAGCTTGAGCATACTCAACTAATAATTGGATGTAAGCATTTAGCCGTCAGCTATCAGCTATCAGCTATGATTTTTGATATAGGTTTAAAGCTATATTAATTGACCTAGAATAAAATCTTACTACAAAAGTTGTTAAAATCTATATTCATCTCAAACTACCTCCCATTATTAAAAAGCTAAGAGCTGACCACGAGCTAGCTGAATGCTTACCCTACTCTAGTCAAAAAGATAGTAAAAAACTGATAAGAATTAAAGTCAAAAACAACCACAAAATAGTATTTCTTTGAAACCAAAATTTGACAATTTTCAACCAACTATTATGATTAGTACCATAAGTAGAATCTGGTACAAGAGGTTCAGATTGGTCATGGAAAAGAGTACAATCTTTAGCGTAGGGACGTTGGGGAAAATTGCAGGTATCATCTAAATGGTAGAGGCAATTATTACACAAATATTCCTCTCCTTCAGCTTGATACAAAGGAATACCAGGATGACCAAAAGCTTTCAGAGGAAATTGACAATACGGACAAGCGATCGCCTGACTATCAACTTTTTGATGACAACGAGGACAATTTAACATTTTGATTATATTTTAAATCTATAGCAATCTACCCATGGGTTGTAATATTTTATCGTAGGGGTTTGGTCTCCAAACCTGAGCAAAAATTGGATTTGGAGACCAAATCCCTACAGTTTTTTCTCACATCTCATTCGGTGATTACTATATAAGTTCAATAACTTCAATAACTTCTTTGATCTACAGTTTAAGTGTCTAGCTTAATTTAAGTTAGTTGTTTGTATATACCTAAAAAGGGAAAAAAATATGAATAATACAGAAAATCTACTTCAACAACTTTTAATGATAGGTATTGGTACAACTTCCCTAGTGGCAGAAAAAATACAGGAAGTAACTAACCAATGGGTTAAAGATGGTACTATCAATCCAGACCAAGCTAAGACTTTTGTTGATGATATTATGGAGCAACTTAAGTCGGAACAGGGAAACTTGGAAGCTCAGATGGAGCGACAAATGCGGAATGTGATGCAGGATATAGGAGTTCCTCGTCAAGCAGAAATGGACGAACTGCGGGGTCGTTTGGATCGTTTGGAGCGTCAGATACGAGATTTGGAAAACCGTAACTGGCGTTAGATGAATTTAGAATTTAGAATTTAGAATTTAGAATTTGGAATTCAGAATATTATGAAGTCAGAAGTTAAATTCCCTGCACTGACTAAATTTGAGAAATGTGATAATGTTCTAACTTTCCTGAAGTTAGAAGTTAAATTTGCAGCAGGGACTAAATTTAAGAGGGGTGAAATGGAATTCAGTCTGCCTATATTTGACTATACTTTTAGTAACTATAATTCAAACTTGATGTGAGAATTTTTGACTTTTAACTTTTCAATTTTGAGTTAAATTAGGAGGTTTAATTTTGCGAGGAATTATTATTAGTCTGGGAATAGTAATAGTCTGTGGTTTAGTCTTGATTATTGCTCAAATTACAGGTTCGGGAAAAGAGGCAGTTGCTTCTCAAAATACATTAGGTACTGTAAATTCTACTGAAGTTCAGCAGGAAGTGGCAGAAGGTACTAAACTAAATCCAACAACTACAATGGCAGAAAATATTATGGACGAAGCAGTTACTACTGAATCTGGTCTTAAGTATATAGTTATAACACAAGGAGATGGCGCTACTCCTAAAAGTGGTCAGACGGTGGTAGTTCACTATACTGGAACTTTAGAGGATGGTTCTAAGTTTGATAGTTCTCGCGATCGCAATCAACCTTTCCAATTTAAAGTTGGCGTAGGTCAAGTTATTAAAGGTTGGGATGAAGGAGTAGGTAGTATGAAAGTTGGTGAACGTCGTAAGTTGATTATTCCGTCAGAATTAGGGTATGGTTCCCGTGGTGCTGGTGGGGTTATACCTCCTAATGCTACTCTGATTTTTGATGTGGAATTATTGAGAATTGCGAATTAATTAAGCATTTACTGCGGACTGCTGCGCAAACAGCTATTAAATATTAGCAATTATAATTATTAATAGGGGATAGAGACTTGTTCTCTATTCCCTTTTTATATTGTTCTTTAATTCCTAAAAATTATATGTCAAATCTCACAATTAAAGACTTAGAAATATTGCAAGGTACTCTGAATGAAGTAGGTTTAGATTATCAATTAGAATTAGATGAAGGAAAGATATTAGTTATGGGTCCGTCGGATATTATTTCTAGTGAAGTTGGTGTTCAATTAATTAGATTATTAGGCAATTGGGTTTACCCACGTCGTCTCGGACGTTTGTTTGATTCTAGTGGTACTTTTATTCTTCCAGATACTAATTTAAAGGTTCCTGATGTTTCTTTTGTTCGTGCCCAACGTTTGAAAAAAAGTGTTCGTTATTTTGGGGAGTTGGTGCCTGATTTAGTGGTAGAAATTAAGTCTCAAAGTGATAGGATTAAACTTTTAAAAAATAAAATAAAGAAGTATTTAGAATTAGGAGCAGAAGTAGGAATATTGATAGACCCTGACAAATAAATAGTTATTGTTTATCGTCCTAATGGTGAAGAAGTTGAGTTAAAAAATGGAGATATTTTGACTATTCCTGAATTATTTGGTGAGTGGGAATTATCTATTGTTGAACTTTGGCCGCCTGTGTTTGATGATTAAGCATTTCCTGCGGACTGCTGCGCAAACAGCTATCAGCAGTCAGCTATCAGCTTTTTTTACTTACGAATTAAGTCAAAATTTGTTGAAGAATGCTTATATACTAATCCTAAATGATTTGTGAAAAAAACTATAGCGGTTTAGTCGCCATGGTTGGGTTTGAATACCAAACCCCTACGATAAAATATTACAACCTATTTATAATTTCTATATTAACTGAAAAGCTACTTATTTATTCTATAAATTATCTGAAATATATCAATAATAATTCCTTCTTTCAAGTTTTTAGGTGTTCTTAGCGTACAAAATTCCTGTTTCGGCATAGTCTAGCCATAAATAATAAAACCTTATTTTCTTAAAAAGCACTCAATTTTGCTGATTCATTACCTTAAGTTTTAAAAAGTCTCTGTTCTCCCTATTTCCCCTTGACTTTTTGGGATAGTTCACTGTGATTTAGCCGACTTTTAGATTCTATTAAACTACCCTTATTTCATTGAGTTAAGTCTTAAAGAACCTCTAATTTTTTCTATAATTGTTGTAGAAGAATGATAGCTCGATCCATCAGGCATAATACATCCTTTCAAATTGGCATTGTTAAAATTTGTACGATCATCAATATTAGCACCTGTTAAGTTGGCTCCCCTTAAATCTGCATTACTAAAATCGGTATTTATTAATGTAGCATTGCTCAAGTTAGCCTTTCTTAAGTCAGCTTGCTCTAAAATGCTACCACTTAAATTAGCTCGATCAAAATCCACACTGTTTAAAAGAGCTGCCGTTAAGTTAGCCTTTGTTAAATTTGCCTTCACCAAAATAGATTGACGCAAATCAGCTTGAATTAAACTAGCTTCTATTAGTAAGGCATCTTTGAGATTAGCATTTCGCAAATCTGTCCTCTGTTTGTCACTTTCACCATTAAGCAGGGCATAACTTAAGTTAGCTTCTAATAAAGTTGTATAACGCATATTTGCCTCTTTTAAATAAGCTTCAGTCAAATTGGCTCTAGTTAAATTGGCATAAAGCATATTTGCCTCTTTTAAATAAGCTTGAGTCAAATTGGCTCTAGTTAAATTGGCATTGTCAAGTTTAGCTTGATAGAATCCAGCTTCTCTAAGATTTACATCAGATAAATTAGACTGATGTAGGTTGGCTTGACTCAGATCAATCTCTTGAAGATTAGCACGAGACAGATCGGCAGAAGTTAAGTTTCCTTTATTAAGTTTAGCCCCACTCAGGTCAGCGCCATTTAATTGAGCTTGTTGAAGATTTATATCTAATGCAGTTATCTGAGAAAGATTAGCCTGAATCAGCTTTGCATTACTGAGATTGACTTGATTGAAGGACATACCACTGAAATTGGTTCTTTCACAATTTGAACCTCGGAGATTAGTATCATTTAGACTTCCAACTCTGGGAAGCTTTTGATAAGAAGAGATATCGCATTTAATACACTTATTAGTTTCCACAAGTTTGTAGACATCTTTTCTCTTGTAGGCATAGGCAGGATTAGCTAATCCTAATAAAATTATTAGTCCTATAATTAATAGCAAAAGAGTTCTTACNGTATAAGATTTTATCTTAAATAATAATATTGATATAGATAATTTATCTTTGAATTTTGTTTGAAAAATAGTTGCTCCCATTGACTAATCCTCCTTAATATTTTTCACAACAATTCCTTTATCTGCTAGTAGTAAGTTTAGCCCTTCTATTTCATTAATTTTTCCTTCTTGTAGTTGCTTGATAACCTGAGAATCATTCTCTCTACGTTTTGCTGCAATAGAGAAAAGCCATACTCCTATGCCCGCTAAACCACCACTAAAGATATCATCTGCAGTTCCAAAAACTGGAATAAAATCTGGAATTATATCGGTTGGATTTAAAATTCCTATGACTCCCAATACAATATTAGTAATTCCTAAAACAAAATTACTTACCTCTTTTGGATCAAAAATTAACCAGGCTATTAACATGGATAATCCTAGCGGAGTTAGAATGAAAACAAAATGAAAAAGGTTTAATAGGTTACTAAAAATTGAGTAAAATGCATAAAAAAGTGCTTCTATATAAGAAAACCATTCTCGTAAAGGGATTGGTGGTAGAATATAATTGCTTTTTATGAAGTCAACAAAACTAAAAAATGTGTAGATTGAGGTAAATATTAGTAAGCATAATGCAATAGCTTTGGCAAAGTTATATTCTTTAAATCTAAAAAGATTAGCAGGAAAACTAGATAATGTTTCAATCCTGTAGGAATAGATTTCTTGGTTTTCTAGGGAGTCATCAGAGGTAAATAAATCGGTCATAATTAAGTTTTATTAATTGCAAAATTTTCTTTCTTAAGAGAGTAGGTTAATCAAAGTTTTGATGGCTATGTCTAAAACTCTATTCATATTTTAACTGATATTTATTCCTAAACTCTAACTTTCTTTGATATATAGAAATAGCGATCGCGAAGCGGAATGGAGTTCTATTACTGTCTAATATTTTATCTTTTAAGGATTGTTATTTTAAGTAGAAAGCTAATAACTGAAGAGGCGATCGCTGACCAGCT
>NZ_LGSU01001277.1 GCF_002260545.1 Hydrocoleum sp. CS-953
CCCTTATATTGGTGACTAATCAAGCAGACTTGATATTAAGGTTTACTTCTTTCTTTACAAGTTATCAAAGATTAATATTTAGTCAAGTTCGGTTTTTCCTGAAATACTAATAGCAATTGCCGTACTCAATTTTTGAGTTATTATAGCAATCCTAAATAGGTTGTGATAAATTAAAAAGTAAATAAAAAATTTCAAACTCTTACCTGTTGCCTGTTGCCTGTTGCCTCTTGCCTAAAAAAGGAGTAAGATTTTTGCCACGAATATGCGGAGGATTGCTATAGTAACCAACTTGTTTGTTTCCCTGATTTTATACCATCTGGAAAAAAGATTGTCAGAGTAGAGACTTGGTTAGCAAAACCCTTTTTTTCTGAATATTTAGCTAACTTTTTAAATTTTGGTATAGCGTTTCTCATTCTTTCTGAGGTACAGTTGTTTTTCTCTTACCCTACTCCCCATTTCCCCATCTTCCCTACTCCCTACTCCCTAAAACCAAAGAATTTTGTACCTCACTCTTTTTGGGAATTGCTATATTAGTTATTTCTCAAATTATTTTATTAAATTAGTAATACCTTGATTTTAATATAGTAATCCTAAATTCGTCGTGACAGTTTTAATAATAGTTAAAAAGAGCTGAAAACCTTGAAAATTATGACTCCTGACTCCTAAAAGTGCCACTAAAATATTGCAACCGATTAGAGGATTACTATAGTAATTTATGTACTTAATTCATACGAAATCTTCTAAATCCTCTATAAGTTCCATTTCTCCTAATTACTCCCTACTCCCTACTCCCTACTCCCTAATTATCTAGTAATTCGTTTCAGTTCATCCAATCCTTCTTCACAACTTGGGGGAGCATCTGTTAACTGGCGGTACATTTTTATTATTACTTCTTCTGGCACCTGACGCTTTCGTTGTTTATTTCTTTGTAAGCATAATTCTAATGATTTGTCAAGCCATATACCAGTTATGTGGCTAAATCCAGTTTCTCTAGCAAGGTTAATCACTTCTTTTCGTCCCCCACGTTGGGCATTAGTAGCATCATATATGGCTAGAGATGTTTGGCTGACAGCTTCGTGAAACTGCTGCTGTACTTGCTGCCACACCTGTAGCCAAGGTCCCTGAATTGCTTCGTCACCAAATAATTGAGCACGGATAGCATCAGTAGAAACTAATTGACACTGAGGATATCTAGTAAGTATTTTCTTTGCTAGAGTAGATTTGCCACTAGCTGGTAGTCCGATCAGAATAATTAGTCTGGTCATAAATTAGCAATTAGTATTTAGTGATTAGCAGTATTTAGTCATAACTACTAACCAACTAAACTACTAATACTAAACATTTACTAAATTATTGTGCCATCTGGGATAATAGCATTTTTCAAGACAACAACAATACCACTGCGAATGATGAACCCTTCTTCCTCACGTTGGGCTTCTTCTATATGGTCTTTATTGATTATTTGGACATGGCGACCAATGCGGGCATTCTTATCAATAATTGCCCCACGAATAGTCGTTTCAGCACCAATACCTAATGGAACTTTACCCTGGCTTAGGCCAGATTGGCGTTCAGCAAAAGGTTCATAAAAATCGGAACCCATCAGCAGAGAATCCTCAATTACACAGCCAGCTTCTACACGGGACCGGACTCCTAATACACAATGGTCAATCCGACATTGTTTCAAAATACAACCTTCTCCCACAATTGACTCTGTAATCTGGCAGTCCAAAAGTTTACTTGGAGGTAAGTAGCGGGAGCGAGTATAAATAGGAGCTTTTTCATCATAGAAGCTAAACGGAGGTTGAGGCTGTTGAGTCAAAGCCAAATTCGCTTCATAGAAAGACTTAATAGTTCCAATATCTTCCCAGTAACCTTCAAATGGATAAGCTTGAACATTGTAGTCTTTGGCGGAATTAGGTAGAATTTCCTTACCAAAATCTGGAGCTTGGGATTCTTCCAATAGTTTGACCATCACATCTTTATTAAAGACATAAATACCCATAGAAGCAATGTAGGGTTGTTCTTTAGCAACTTCTGGACTAACTCCTAAAACAGAGGTATCCACTGCCATAACTTTTAGGGCATCTCCTTTAGGTTTTTCACTAAATTCAATAATCCGACCAGAGTCATCAATTTTCATTAAGCCAAAGTCGGACGCCCGTGCTTCATCAATGGGTAAGACAGAAAGAGTAATATCTGCCTTTGTGTCAATATGGCGTTGGACAAACTCTCGGTAGTCCATACGGTAAAGATGGTCTCCTGAAAGAATTAGGTAATAATCAACGTCCCACTCTTTGAACAACCAGATATATTTACGGACAGCATCGGCTGTTCCTTGGAACCACTCTGGATTATCTTTAGTTTGTTGAGCTGCCAGAACTTCGACAAAACCTTCACTAAAACCAGGGAAATCATAGGCACGAGTAATATGACGGTTCAGAGAAGCGGAGTTGAATTGGGTCATAACATATATTTTCTGCATTTCTGAGTTGATGCAGTTACTGATAGGAATATCTATCAAACGATATTTCCCGGCTAGGGGTACTGCTGGTTTGGCCCGCAGCTTTGTTAATGGATAGAGACGGGTGCCTGCGCCACCACCTAGAATTATACTTAGTACGTTTTTCACGGTTGAACCTCACTGCCAATAATATTCACATTCTAAGTGTCCAACGGTTAGGGATCATTGGCAAGGGGTTAGATATTTAGATATAGTCAGGTTAAATTTTGGTTATGGGTTGGCGATCGCTGATTATCTTTATATTTAATAGGTTAAATACCCCACCATTTATTATTTATGATGCTGGAAATTCCTTGAGAATAATTTTTCCTTATTAGACCTGTGGTGGAAAAGAGGGAGTAGGGAGTAGGGAGTAGGAATTAGGGGGAAAGAATTGATAATTTCTACGGGATAATTGATTTTATTTTTGATTATCACGCCTAGGTCTATTAGAATCCGGTTGAACAATGAACAATGGTCATTGCGACGATAGGAAGCAATCTCGCGTCAGCCCTGAGATTGCTTCCTTCCACGGAGTGACCGTCGCAATGACTTAGGTAATAGTAATTACTCTGACTTTATATTATACCTTTTTCAATGTTCTTTTACAAATCCTACATACCACTAAAAATTAAAATTTTTATAAGCCAAGAAGTGTAGTGAGAGTTGGTAGATAATTTTTGAGAGTAGTTGCTAGTTTGCTAGCGTCTGTCATTGCTGCTGTTAAACCTTTAAGAGCATTCAAAGCCATTGAACAAAGTTTTAGGATACGTTCTCCTGGTGTTTTTTTAGCTTCTTCTGCTATGGTTTCTACAGCTTCAAGAGCTTGCTTTTTTTGAGCTTCTGAAAGTATAGAATCATCATTAATTGATTCTTGCAAGGCAGTTAAAATAGTTACTAAATCTTCGCCTTTTTCTGTTTTAATATCCTGAAGTTGTTGGATAGTGTTGTTAATCTGACCATTGAGGTTTACCAATGCCATACTTCCTGAATTTGTGAGAGTAACATCACTCAGATGAACATCTCCAGATGTGGTTTTATCTCCACTAATTAGATCGCCACTTACTGTAGGATTTTCATTTTTGTTTTCCATAATTTCTACCTTTTCTGAAGGGTTTAATAATATATTAGGTTTATGACCTTGAATTAATAATTCATGATAATAATTATTTGTAATGCTCTGATGAATTGCCGGTTTATCTGCGGTTGGTGAAACACCAATTTGTGCGAGAACTACATTCTCATCTTTTTGCTCTATTTTCCAGCGACTTTTATTGATTCCTTGATATTTATTTGCTGTTTTATCTAGAGCAGTACCTAGAGCTTGCCAACCACCAAAATCAAAATCGTGTAAAAGTACATCTACAGTTTCTTGAAGTTCATCTATCCATTTTTCAAATTCACCATCTTTAAATTCTCCACTGTCTGGTTTAGGTTCTAAAAAACCGTGTTTGCCTTGCTTTATATAAATTCTTTTACAGTCAACTTTATCAAAGCAAGTACGACTATTTATACTCCAATCTTCTATACAGGTTTCTGTTAGACTAGCTCCGGAAAAATTTACATCTAATACTTGAGCTTTAGATAAATTTGCTCCTTCTAAATTAGCATCTGTTAAGTCTGCACCGTTTAAGTTTGCTCCTATAAGAATAGCTTCTGCTAAATTAGCCCCTTTTAAGTTAGCACCACTAAGATTTGCTCCAGTATAATCTTTGCCAGTGCCATCTTCTGGATTTGTAAGTAGTTTTCTCACATGAGGATCTTCTAAAATTGTATCTTGCAGTCTAGATAATTCTAATCCTGTAACATTTTTAAAACTAGCGCCAGTTAATATAGCTTTTCTAAAATCTGTATGGGGTAAATGTGAATTATCAAAACAAGCATCTGTTAAATCAACACCGTAAAAAGATGTTCCACCTGTGGCAGATAAAAATATAGCTATTTTTTTTATCCATGCAAATTGTGGTGAACCTCTGATAGCTTTTCTACCAATAATATAACCTGTGAGAATTATAGTTATTATTAAAATGCTTATGGCAACTTTCTCTAGTGAAACTTTTTCATCCTTAGTTAAAAATATAGCTGCAAAGATGACACTAGCTAAAGTTAAAAATTGACTTAAAGTTCCACTGGTAGTATATACAGTAGTTATCAGTAATGCAATAATTGTTGTGCCTAAATATGCTAGAGTAATACTAAATCCAAGAAATGGCAGCGATTGAATTATTATATTAGTTATATTAGTTCCTTTTTCACTGACAAACCCGAATATATTGGGAACAACGGTCAATATAAAAATTATAGAAATTCCAACTTTTTTAAAACCATTAATTACTATATAATATAGGGAAAAAAGATAAGGTATTGAAGTCATTAAGATAGCTTCCTTTGTATTTATATTAAAATTACCTATCTTTTGTAACTCTCTCAAAATTTGACTGACCACAAAACCAGAAATTAGAGGTATCAAACTTGATAAAATACCTACCAATATTCCCCATAGTGTTATTAGTAATTTATGGATGTTTTTATGTCCTGCTGATGCATTACTAAATTCTTTATTTTGAATACTACCCTTAAAAGTAATATTGCGAATATTCCTTGAGTCAAACTTATTCATTTACTTAATTCAGGGGTATTTTTGATTAACAACCAAATCCCACATATCTACACCATAAATCTCTGTATTGCCAAAATGAATGATACCTCTCGCTGTTATCGTCACTAATACTGTTATCGTCACTAATAAAAGATACGTCTATGTACTCATTTCTCAGAATCTCTATAAATTCTGCTGAAGTGCCTGTCTCTTTAATAAAGTGAGCTTCATTTTGATATTTTTTCTTGATATAAAAGTCTATGTCAAACTTAAATAGAGGTAAATCTACTTCTCTTTTCTTCAGAGTATCGATATTACAATCTAAAGCACTACAAATTTTGTCAAGTTGTTTCTTAGTAGATGGCTCTTTTAATTTTTCTTTACTTATAGGTTGAGTGCTATAAAAAGTTAATACTGATACATCTACTCCAGATTTTTGACTCAACTCTTTCAACTTTTCAGATACATCACTATCTGGATACAACTCCTCTAGCCTGTATAATATCTTAAGTTTAATTGCTCCTTTTTTAATACTTTGTGGTTCATACTCATTATTAGAAATGATCATAGTTTTTGGCGCATCTGCACCCTCAAACCATCTTGTCGGAAATTCTTTTATCCAATCTTCTGTAGGGTTACTTGGATAAGATTCAACTTTAACTTCTTCTATCGTACTATTTTGCTCCTTTAATTGTAGAGCTTTTTTTGTCAGTTTTAACCATGTCATAATTACTTAACCCTCAGATTTTTTGAATTATTTATTGATAGTTATATAATTATTCATTCTAGAAAGCTTAAATATGGAAAAAAATAATATTGTTACATAATTTTACAACAAGTTCAATATCTGGTAACTTTGAGTAGAATAACTTAACTCAAAAGTTTATCTATGCAAATTCAAACACCAGAATGGGTAAAACACGCCGTATTTTACCAAATTTTTCCAGACCGTTTTGTTAAAGGTCAACCACCCACCCAAACCAGAAAAGGAATAGACAAAGGTTGGTATCCCAGCATCCTAGAAGCTTGGCATGAGTCTCCCACTATTCAAGGTTACAAAGGAGGGAACCTCTGGGGTGTCATTGAAAAACTTGACTATCTTCAGGAACTTGGTATCACCGCCATTTACTTCACCCCAATTTTCCAATCAACCTGTAACCACCGCTATCATACCCATGACTATTATCGAGTAGATCCAATTTTAGGAGGTAATGAAGCTTTAAGGGTATTAATAGATGCTGCTCACGATCGCAATATTAAAGTAGTTCTTGACGGAGTTTTCAACCACGCTAGTCGTGGTTTCTATTTCTTTAATGACATCTTGGAAAACGGTCCTTACTCTCCCTGGTTACATTGGTTCAAAATAGAAGATTGGCCTCTGTCTGCTTATGATGGTAGTTTACCTGCTAATTATGTGGGTTGGGTAGGCAACCGTGCTTTACCTGTATTCAATCACGATAACCTAGAAGTGAAAGAATACATTATGGAAATTGGGGAATATTGGTTAGAATTTGGCATTGATGGTTGGCGGTTAGATGTACCGTTTGAGGTGAGGACTCCTGGGTTTTGGCAAGAGTTTCGCGATCGCATCAAAGCTATTAACCCAGAAGCATATATTGTGGGAGAAGTCTGGAGTGACTGCGTACAATGGTTGGATGGCAGTCAGTTTGATGGGGTGATGAATTATCTATTTACTGGTCCGACTATTGCTTTTACCACAGGCGATAGCGTGGATATTGAGCAAGTTAAAGGCCGTGACTATGAAGCTTATCCAGCTATATCTGCTGTTGAATACGGTCAAAAAATGCAGGAGTTATTACAACTCTATCCTTGGGAAATTCAATTAACTCAACTCAATTTATTAGATAGTCATGATACAGCTAGAGTTTTGAGTATTGCTAAAGGAGATAAAGCAAGTGTTGAGCTAGCTACTTTATTATTGATGACTTTTCCTGGCGCACCAAGTATTTATTATGGTGATGAAGTAGGTTTACCAGGCAAGTTAGACCCTGACTCTCGTCGTGGTTTTCCTAATAAAGAAGAATGGGATAATGAAGTTCTGGAATATCATAAAAATTTAATTGCTATTAGAAATAAATATTCTGCTTTGCGTACTGGTAATTATAAGGTTTTGTTTGCTGAGGGAAATGTTTATGTATTTGCTCGTATTTTAGGGGATGAAGAAATTATTGTAGCTGTTAATATTGGTACGGAAGCAGCGAAAGTAAATGTTAGTGCTAGTAAGCTTAAATCTCAACCAAATAAAACTGTTTATGGTAGTTGTCATATATCTTGGCAAGATGGAAATCAAGGTAGTCAATTAGAGTTAGATTTACCTGCAAGAAAAGGTTGTATTTTGGTCAAAAATTAATCTTGCTTGAACACAAACTTGATAATGACAAAATAGTTGATTTTTATTTTAGAAGGGAGGGCTATTTTATGGATTATTTATATCAAACCCCCCCCTTTATTAAACCAAACAAACATGATAGACTAATTCAGAAATATCATAACAAAAAATTGGATTATTATGACAATAGCACCCAATATTCCAGAAGAAATATCGCCATCCACTGATACCTTACTAACTTCAGAAACAGACCAAGAATTTAATTGGAGAAATTGTTGGTATCCAGTCACATTTATTCAAGACTTACCCACAAAACGTCCTTACAGTTTTTCCTTGTATGATGAACCCTTAGTTTTGTTCAGAAATAAAGATGGTAAGCTAATTTGCCTTGCAGACCTTTGCCCCCACCGTGCAGCCAAACTATCAGATGGACAAATAATTGACGGCAAAATAGAATGTTTGTACCACGGTTGGCAGTTTGGCAGTCAGGGAGAATGTTTGCATATTCCACAGTTGCCAGCAGATGCAAAAATTCCAGCCAAAGCTTGCGTAAAATCATTTCTTGTGGTAGAAAAACAAGGTATAGTTTGGATGTGGGCTGGGGAAGCAAATGTGGCAGATGAAAAACTAATTCCCACTGTGGCAGACTTAGACAACCCTACAGTGGTTAGTTCAGACTATATGATCGACCTACCTTACGATCAAACCTACTTCATTGAAAATGCTATCGACCCATCTCACCTATATATTAGCCATGAAGCTACTCTGAATAGTCGTCAACAAGCTCAACCTTTGGAAATGGAAGTTATAGAAACTTCTGCTCGTGGAATTAGAGGCAGATATCGGAAAACAAGACAACAGACTGAAAACTGGATGCAGCTTAATTTTATTGCCCCGAATTTAATTACATACAGAGGTGCAACTGCTTCATAAAAATCACAACGGGTAGGTGGAGCGGCACTTTATTCACTGCCTACAGGAAAGGGAAAATGCCGAATTATCATCAGAAATTATACTAACTCTCCCAGTTGGAAACTTAAGTGGCAACCACGCTGGATGGAACATTGGTATCGAGGTAAGTTTTTAGAAGAAGACTTACCTCTGGTAGTTGGGCAGCAAGCACAAGTTCAAAGGTTAGGGCAAAGTCTAAGTTCCCTATATTTGCCCTTGAAAACTTCCGATATATTAGTAGTTGAGTATCGTAAATGGTTGGATAAATACGGAGAATGTTTACCATATTATCTTGGTTACAATACTCAGTCATTGCCAGAGCAAGAAAACTTACAAGTTCATCCACAACTGCCTGCTTTAGATCGCTTCTCACGACATACTCAAATTTGTGGTTCCTGTAGTCGCGCCCATAAAACAGCTATTCGTTTCAAGCAAATATTTGTGGGAGTGGCGATCGCTCTTGCTGCTGTAGCGATAATAACAGAAGATTTTGGTATTAAATTATTGCTTGTTGCTTTTGCTCTATGTAGTGTGGGGTTAGCAGTTATTGCTGAGAAGTTCAAGATTAGGTTTGAACGTGCTTATACTAGGCATTAATATAAGTACATATTTTCCCAAGTCTAATATCATGTCTAATTGAATAGTTATAAGTGGATAAATATTCAGGTAAATAAATTGTGTGTGGTCCACTATAATTA
>NZ_LGSU01001278.1 GCF_002260545.1 Hydrocoleum sp. CS-953
CAAAATTACCGCTGCTGCCACCACAGGCCCAAATAATGCCCCACGCCCCACTTCATCAACACCAGCAGTTAGAAGAGAGGATGGATAATCAATCAACTCAGAACAAGTCATAAGTACCATTTAAAAAAGTTTGCTACAAATTCTTAGCATTCAGGACTCATTTCAGTTATCGTTTAGCCTTCTAGGTCGTAACTGCCTCTTGACTCCTGGGTCGGAGCTAGGCTTTTTCGTATAGGGAATGCTCCGCAAACATGTCGCCGAGCGTTAACGAAGTTGTGCGGAACGCTAAACACTACCTCCGGCTATCCAAGGGGAGGCTATTGTCCTTATTTTTTTGTTCAGACAAATGATCTGCTGTCTTAAAAAAGAAGTCCTTTCTACAGTTGTGAATCTTTTCGTGTACCAACCCAATTTGTTTTTTTGATTNTGCGGAACGCTAAACACTACCTCCGGCTATCCAAGGGGAGGCTATTGTCCTTATTTTTTTGTTCAGACAAATGATCTGCTGTCTTAAAAAAGAAGTCCTTTCTACAGTTGTGAATCTTTTCGTGTACCAACCCAATTTGTTTTTTTGATTTTCAGCCAGCTTAGTGAATCTTTCTTATTATTTTTTAGTTTCCCTTCTCGCAATTTCAGCTTGCCTTCAGACTTTTTGAAGAATTTCTGTTCCTGGATGAATTCACTTTAGCTGGTTGCTAAAAACTTTTCGAGTCCCAAGTTTACACCAATGACATAGCCATGAGGTATCACATCAGGTACATCAACATTATTAGAAAATTTTTCCCTTATTCTTCTGTAACTGCCGAAGAACGACGGCGACGGCGACGAATTGGCCCAGAATCATCAGAGTCATTGCTATCTGAGTTTATCTCAACATCTGAATCAATCAACTCTGACTCGTAATTATCATTTTCCTCATCACCATCAAAATCATCAGCTTGCTCCAAAGACACCGATGAATCAAAATTATCTAATTCCTGAGCATCTTCTTCTTCTTCGTAATCTACTACCGATTCAACTTCTACATCTTCTTCCTTTTCTGTCGNGTAATTATCATTTTCCTCATCACCATCAAAATCATCAGCTTGCTCCAAAGACACCGATGAATCAAAATTATCTAATTCCTGAGCATCTTCTTCTTCTTCGTAATCTACTACCGATTCAACTTCTACATCTTCTTCCTTTTCTGTCGTTGTTTTTCTCAAATTACCCTCCCCTGGTTTCTTAATAGAGATAATTGCCGACTTGGGATTTTTCACTGCTCCCTCCTCTAAAAGTGTTATTGGAGAAATACCCATCAAAGCATAGACATCCTGCTCATCAGACGTCATTTCTACTGTCACTATCTCTTGAGGTTCAGTCACAGGTCTAATTATTTCTCTTCCTGACCGTCGATTAGGAGTCGTAAGTGGATATCCCTCGGAAAGGATAGGATACTCCATTCCCGACCCTAACTCCCTTTCCTGTAATTCCAAAGCCTCATCCTGCATAGTTTCACCTACTCCTACCCTACGGCGACGACGGCGACGGGTAGACTCCTGATAACTAGGATGATTCAATAATTCTAAATCTGAGCCATTATTAGCAAGCTCCACTTCTTGATATCCCTGTGTCATTTCTAAAGAAGGGTTTTGGGCTGCACTAACTAAAGGTGGAGGAGCAACAGTCACAGGTCTGTTTGGTTCCTCAACATCTGGAGTCCGAGTAACTACAGGCACATTAACCTCCGCGACCGAAACTTCTGGCTCACCCGGTAAATGAACCAAATGTCCCAACCCATTACAGCTAGGACAAGTACGACCAAAAAGCTCATATATATTTTGACCCTGCCGTTTACGAGTCAACTCAACTAAGCCCAATTCTGACAACTGAGCTATCTGAGGTCTAGCCTTATCAGCCCTGAGAACCTGATTAAAATGCTCCAGAACTTGCAATTGGTCTCGCCGTGAGTCCATATCAATAAAATCAACAATAATAACTCCCGCAATGTTACGCAGGCGTAGTTGACGAGCTATTTCCGTAGCTGCCTCACAATTTGTCCAAAGTACCGTTTCCCTTGCTGTAGCAGAACGTGTGAAAGAACCAGAGTTGACATCTATAACAGTTAACGCTTCAGTAGGTTGGATAATCACATAACCACCAGAAGGTAAATCTACTCTTGGTCTGAGAGCTTCTCGAATAGCTGCATTCACCCGGAAGTATTCTAGGACAGGAATCCGATCGCTATGATGGTCAATCAAAACTTGTAATGGTTTGCCCCCACTCCAGTTCAGCAAATGTTGCTTAACTCGCTTCACTCCCTCACTAGAGTCCACCACAATCCGATTCACATCGGTACTATACATATCTCGTAACACCCTTTGAATAAAATCATTATCACGATTTAGTAGTGCCGGCGCCCTGTTAGAATTAGCCTCAATTTGGATAGTTTCCCATTGTTGCTGCAAAACCTCTAAATCTTCTATAACCGCTTCTTCCTCCATACCCTCTGCTTCAGTACGGACTAATAGACCCATACCCGCTGGTTTAATTAAAATTGCCAAGGCTCTAAGGCGACTTCGCTCATTCTCAGAACGGATACGTCGAGATAAATTTACACCCCGCCCATAAGGCATTAAAACCAAATAACGGCCTGGTAGAGTTACATTTCCTGTTAAACGTGGCCCTTTTGTCCCAGTAGGTTCCTTCATTACTTGCACTAGGACTTTTTGTTGAGGTGTCAGTAATTCAGTAATTGCACCAGAAGAGCGCTTCAATCGCAATGGCCCTAGATCGCTAACATGAATAAATCCATTACGTTCAGGATCTCCAATATTCACAAAAGCTGCATCTATTCCAGGTAATACATTTTCCACAACTCCTAGATATATGTCGCTGACTTGATGGCTGCCTTTAGCAACAACAAGTTCTTGTATTTGGTCTTCAGAAAATACAGCAGCGATTCTTTGCTGCTCGGCGATAATTATTTGCTTCGGCATTCAATTTCCTCCTGTACAGACTTGTTAACCAAGCCCTTCCCTTTCTAAGACCCCGCTCTTAAGGGCGAGGTTTAAACAAAAATGTGGCGTTGTCAATTAAGTCACCTTTGGTTTTATGTAGGTTACTTATAATGTTGGATATTAATTGCTTTGCTGTGTGAATTTTAAACTTCGGTTTTTTGGATAATACTTAAGTCTGGTGTTGAGCTTTTTCCGTTTCATTTCACCCTTACCAAGCTGAANCCTTCCCTTTCTAAGACCCCGCTCTTAAGGGCGAGGTTTAAACAAAAATGTGGCGTTGTCAATTAAGTCACCTTTGGTTTTATGTAGGTTACTTATAATGTTGGATATTAATTGCTTTGCTGTGTGAATTTTAAACTTCGGTTTTTTGGATAATACTTAAGTCTGGTGTTGAGCTTTTTCCGTTTCATTTCACCCTTACCAAGCTGAATATTTCCATCAACTTGTACAGACTTGGTTACTCAGCAACTACTAAAATTATCAACAACAAAACTAATCCAACCTTTTCTACAAAACTTGATATTTGGCATCAATTCTAACAACTTAGAATGATATATTCTTTTCAGTTCCGGAATGCTCCGCAAACAGGAACTTCTAACTAGAGCAATTAATAGAATTAATTATCAGGATGATATCCTCTCAACTTAACNGACTTGGTTACTCAGCAACTACTAAAATTATCAACAACAAAACTAATCCAACCTTTTCTACAAAACTTGATATTTGGCATCAATTCTAACAACTTAGAATGATATATTCTTTTCAGTTCCGGAATGCTCCGCAAACAGGAACTTCTAACTAGAGCAATTAATAGAATTAATTATCAGGATGATATCCTCTCAACTTAACTAATTAATTATAAGTTTTAATTCCCATCTGACTATTTCTAAATTTTATCCCTTTGTTAGTGCTATAAAATTTTAGCAGTCAGACTAATTAACGTCTAGTTTCGGTTTTCATTAATCTATCAATGATTCACTGTATAATTTCCATACTTTCTAATTTTAGCATTGTTTTAGTTAAAATTCTCTTACTAACTTTTTGATTCATAATACAGTAACGTAATCAATAAATAAACGGACAATTTCTCTAATGACTCTGTACTGGAATTAATCAATTTCTTAAGGACAATCCTCAATTATTTGCACTACAACTTTAAAGTTTTTTTGTCAAAGCTTAATTTCTTAAATCCATGTCAATATCGAATTATCCCCATTTTTACACAAAGCTAATTTTCTTGCTTTTAATGGAGTAATTTTTTGATCTTCAGCTTTTGAAATTAGTAGGGTGTCCAGCTTTATTTTGTGGGTCAAGCAATCCTTAATAAGCTTATGAACTTAAACTATAACTATAAGATTATCTCTAACCTAGCATTTTAGCATAGACACCCTCGTAGATTTTGGAATAGCAAGCTATAATACCTTATGGAAAAAAGATTATTACAAATAACCTAATTAATTGTAGTAGCTGGTAGGTCTTAGATAAATCTTAATTTTATCACTATGACTGAATCAAGTTTCTCAGAGTCTCAAATCCTAGACTATTATTTATAACATTATTTGAGCAATTTGCTATAACAGCCTATTAAGTTATATTTATTGAGGTTACAAGGCCATCGTCTACCTTGACCATGATTAAACATGATATTGGCCTTGTACAAGTCCTGTAGGATTTCAGATCAGCGATCGCCTAAAAATCAGAGCACTTAAAATAACACAGCTCAGAGGGTAATTGAGGAAAATTCCTGAATCTCTTTTGACTACTCCCCGGACTTAAGTCACGGGGATTCTAAGTTGATACTACGCAACAGGATAAATCCATGTTGCTCCGTTTTTTCTTAGCTGACCAAAGATATATTCTCTGGGGACAATTTCATTGTGCCCCTACACAGTTGGCTTAAGTTTAACCCTAGCTTTCTGCTTACTTTTGTGATTATATTTGCAGCCCCGTTACAGTCTGCATTAATTAACCAATTATTACCTGTTCTATACAAACCACGCTTCTTGATGCAGTCGCTCATGGGGGAAACCCCCAAGACCGCGCTGCATCGCTTTATTCTTTTTCCTGACGGTTTCCAATCATCGGGTTTTTCACCATAAATAGGCAGATTGTCACCATCTAAAAACGAAGCAATACTTGTATAACTTTCTTCGGTTTCTATCAGTATTATTCCATATTCATAGCACAAATGAGCTATTCTTTCTTTCAGTCTAGCTGTCGGAATTGGTACAAATTCTGAATTACTTTTTTTTCCTAATTTGATTTCATTTTTCTGACCTTTATTCCAACCAAAAACAATTGTACCAATAGCATTTTTTAAACAATGATTAATTACTATTCTGGCTCCTTTATTTATAGCGTCACGTATTTGGCGGTTCCGCTTTTCTGTAATTGCAGCTAGTTTATTTGACCAAAATCCAGTCGGTTGATTTTCTTTGATAGTTGATATCTGTTTATTGTACCAACGATTCATTGATTTGAGATGTTTACCATCTACAATTAAGCTAGTACCCACATTCGATACACAGGTCAACCAATTATTTACACCATGATCAATTCCTAATACATTTTCTTGATTTAATAGAGGTTTAACTACTACTTCTTTTTCATAGACAAATTCTTGGGTAAAGCATCTATTTCTCGGTAATATTCTCAGTTCTCTAAGAGATAAAAATTGGAGATTACTCGGCATAGGAATCTCAAAGCAATCTAGACCAAACCAGCGCTTACAGGTATTACCTAGTGGGACTCTAATTTTATTACCTTTAAGTTTTAATGCTTGCTTGGGGTAACTAACTGTAGCCATCCCCCCTTTTTTTCTGTACTTAGGAATCCTTGGTCTGTCTGATACTTTTCCTTCAGTATAGGCAATAATAAGACCATAATAAGACCTAAATGATTCAGCTACAGTTCTCAATATTTGTTGTGCTGAAGAGCGAATGTAAAACTTTGTAATGATAGTTCTTTTTGTAGACCTTTTCCAATTCAAACTTGCCGAGAGTTTTGTGAGACTTAAAAAATAATTGCCGACCATAATATATTCCCATGTTAGTTAGCTTGTGAGACTGTTCACATAAGAATGTTAAAATAGCAATTAATTCGGGATTTTTACCTACTAAAACTTGCTGACAACAGTACATTTGAAACTAGGGTTGGATGGCTTTATTGTGAGTAATAATAGCATAGGACTACTTTAGTTGTCTAGTCTAAACGACTCGGTTGTTTTCATCTCCCGGTTAAAACACGGGGGCCTTCAACGTGGCTTTTTGGTCAAATAAAATACATCGGATTAAAATCCGACTCCTCGCCTTTCATCCATCGCTTAAAAGACGATGGCTTTCATGCTCCCGTGTTATTTAGGTAAGCTAAGACTTTCCCAAAAATAAATTCTATTACTTTAGTTATGTAAGGTTGCTAATAAGTTAGCATTTCCTTAATCAAAACTGAAACAGTTTTGATTAATTAATTATAGTTTCTGCTTGTTCAAACTAGAGTAATCTTTTGAATTTCCACACTGATAAAACCAAAGCTTCTTAAGAGACTTTCCTGAAACTTTTATCAACCCAAAAATAACTTTTGCCGATGAGTATGCAGCAATTCAAACTCTAGCTTGCTGACTTGTTCCAGCATATAAATTATATTTTGTGGTCTTAATAAAGTTCCATCATTCTGATAACTTCCTACATAACGAATAATACCATCAGTTTCATAATTCCAATTTGACTTACAAGAGCTTGTAGGGACGTTGCATGCAACGTCCGTACGGTAAGAATTTAAAGCTGTTGGATACTCTAAAAACTCCAATTCAAACAAGCGATCGCGTAAATTAACAACCTTTACCTTACCCGACTTGGTTTTTTGTTCCCAAAGAATTGATTCCCTGTTTGTAATTGCCTCTACCCACCCTTGCCAAACAGTAGGGGTTTGGTCTCCAAACCCAGTAGAACAGTCATTACCTTCAAATTCTCTTATATTCTCACAGTCTTGTATCAAATCTTTTGCAGAGTCATTAGTTTTCCTGACCCTCAAAATATACTCTGCTTTCTCCAATATCTGAGATAAAGAAGGACTCTTAACCTCTACCTCTTCTACNCCCGACTTGGTTTTTTGTTCCCAAAGAATTGATTCCCTGTTTGTAATTGCCTCTACCCACCCTTGCCAAACAGTAGGGGTTTGGTCTCCAAACCCAGTAGAACAGTCATTACCTTCAAATTCTCTTATATTCTCACAGTCTTGTATCAAATCTTTTGCAGAGTCATTAGTTTTCCTGACCCTCAAAATATACTCTGCTTTCTCCAATATCTGAGATAAAGAAGGACTCTTAACCTCTACCTCTTCTACCTTATATATAGGTATACCAACTGGCAATTGACTCTCCAGTTTATTCTGAAATGTTACCACATCCATTATTTCTGTCAACTCAAAATCCACTACTTCCCCCGTGCTAGTTACCCCTAGAGATAAAGCACTAGCTGGAATAATCCGTGGACTTGGATGGTATCCTCCCGTAAAGGCAATAGGTATGTCGCTCCGACGGACAGCACGAGCAAATAACCTAGCTAAATCTAGATGACTAACTAAAGCCATCTCTCCTAACTTCCCAAACCAAACTCGTAGACGTTGTACCCGATTTTGATTAGGCACAAACTTACCAACAAACTCTGGAATTGGTGGTGGTGGAACCACAATATTATGACCTAGATCTGGACCACATACACCACAATGAGAACAAGCTGCAAAAGAGCAGTCAGGAACAGTCGCTTCTGCCAAAGCTTTCTGTAAATCTTCTTTGAGCCAATTTTTATCAATTCCTGTATCTATATGCTCCCAAGGTAAAGCTTGGTCAAGTAGGGAATTTATTTTCTCATTACATATATCTTGATTATTTTCCGTATTTTCAAATACATTCCATTCACCACTTTCTACCTGACGGTACTTCCAACTCAAATCTGATTCTTTAATAGCATCACTCCATGCAGCAAAAGCTCGATCCAAACTTTCCCACCAAGAGTCCATTCCAGCACCATTTTCCCAAGCACGTTGAATCACAGATGCTAAACGGCGATCGCCCCTACCCAGAAAATCCTCCATTGCCGAGAGACGGACATCTGTATAATTTGCCTTTACACCTTTCATCCTCCGAAATTCTGCCTTGAGTAATTCTTGCTTACGTTCAAATTCAGCCACAGAAACAGAATGCCATTGAAAAGGAGTATGAGGTTTGGGGGTAAAATTAGAAATTGTCAAAGTAACCTGTAGCTTTTTCCGACCTTTTGCTCGGCATTCTTGCTGCAACCAATTAACTGTTTCGGCAATACCCAACACATCAGCATCAGTTTCCCCAGGCAAACCAATCATAAAATAGAGCTTAACCTTATCCCAACCTTGGTCATAAGCAGTTTTGACCCCCCGCAAAAGTTCCTCATTTGTCAAACCCTTATTTATAATGTCCCGCATTCGTTGGGTACCAGCTTCTGGAGCAAATGTCAAACTACTTTGGCGATTACCGCCAATAATATTAGCAATATTTTCATCAAACCTATCTACTCGCTGACTTGGTAGAGATAGAGAAATATTTTCATCCTTAAAACGATTTCTAATTTCAGTTCCTACCGCTGGTAAAGCAAGATAATCTGAACAACTCAACGAAAGCAAAGAAAACTCATTATGTCCTGTCTTACTTATACCTTTTTCAATAGTATCGACTATTTGTTCTGGTTCCACATCTCGTGCAGGTCTAGTTAACATACCTGGTTGACAAAAGCGACAACCTCTGGTACATCCACGTCGTACTTCTAGAACCAATCGGTCATGGACTGTTTCCACATAAGGAACTAAACCTATAGAATAAGCTGGCATAGGAGCTGCCACTCGACGCAATATTCTTTCTGGCACATCATCACGAATAGGAAAAACTGAGCCATCTTCAGCCATGCGATAAAACTGTGGCACATAGACACCAGGAATTTGGGCTAAGTCTAAAAGCAATTCTTCTCTGCTTAACTTATTAGCTTTGCCTTCCTGAACTATTAGTCCAATTTCTGGGAGTAACTCTTCTCCATCCCCTAAAGCAATAAAATCAAAAAAGTCTGCATAAGGTTCAGGGTTTGAAGTT